>JBIIWK010000305.1:0-3752 GCA_044338955.1 Burkholderiaceae bacterium | reverse complement strand
TACCAGAGATAAAAGGGAATTAGAGGTTATGCCAACCATTAGCCAACTCGTGCGTAAACCGCGCGAAGTCAGCGTTACTAAGAGCAAGAGCCCAGCGCTCGAAAACTGCCCTCAGCGACGCGGTGTGTGCACTCGTGTGTACACCACGACACCAAAAAAGCCTAACTCGGCCCTGCGTAAAGTCGCCAAAGTGCGTCTGACCAATGGATTCGAGATCATTTCGTACATCGGTGGCGAAGGCCACAACTTGCAAGAACACTCAGTCGTGCTCGTGCGCGGCGGTCGTGTAAAAGACTTGCCAGGTGTGCGTTATCACATCGTACGTGGCTCGCTCGACTTGCAAGGCGTGAAAGATCGCAAGCAATCACGGTCTAAGTACGGTGCTAAGCGTCCTAAGCAAGCGAAGTAATTTGTTTGCTTAGTTGCACTTATTTATAAGCGCACGTTTTGCCAAAGTTGCTTAAAAGTATCTGTTCAGAAACGCTTGTTTGCCCATACTTTTTTAAAAGTATTTGTTTACTAGTGTTTGTTTACCGGTATTTGTTTAACAGTACTAGTGCTCAGTAATACAACAGCCTCGTGCTGTTCTGTGCAGCCAAAGCATGATGGTCATGTGGCGGCAATGTAAGTGACTTATCTTTTGGTAAGTCGTGACCGTAGCCAACAGTTTGAAGGCCGCGGTTCAACTGAAATGACACAAAGGAATTAATATGCCCCGTCGTCGCGAAGTCCCCAAACGTGACATTCTGCCCGATCCTAAATTCGGCAGCGTCGAACTTGCTAAATTCATGAACGTAGTCATGCTCTCCGGCAAAAAAGCCGTCGCTGAGCGCATTGTCTACGGTGCTTTAACTCAGGTTCAAACCAAGACAGGCAAAGAGCCTATCGAAGTTTTCAACCTCGCAATCAACAACATCAAACCAGTCGTCGAAGTCAAAAGCCGTCGTGTCGGTGGTGCAAACTACCAGGTGCCGGTTGAAGTGCGTCCAGTGCGCCGTTTAGCACTGGCAATGCGCTGGTTGCGCGAAGCCGCAAAAAAACGCGGTGAAAAATCTATGGATCTCCGTCTTGCCGGCGAATTGCTCGATGCCTCTGAAGGCCGCGGCGCCGCCATGAAAAAACGTGAAGATACGCACAAAATGGCCGAAGCTAACAAAGCTTTCAGTCATTTCCGTTGGTAATTTAAGGATCAGCCATGTCTCGCAAAACTCCGATCGAGCGCTACCGCAACATCGGTATCTCTGCCCATATCGATGCAGGGAAAACCACCACGACCGAACGAATCTTGTTTTACACAGGCGTCAATCATAAGATTGGCGAAGTGCATGATGGCGCCGCCACCATGGACTGGATGGAACAAGAGCAAGAGCGCGGAATCACGATCACGTCTGCAGCAACCACGGCCTTCTGGAAAGGCATGGCCAATAACTACCCTGAGCATCGCATCAATGTGATCGATACTCCCGGACACGTCGACTTCACGATTGAAGTTGAACGTTCAATGCGTGTGCTTGACGGTGCCTGCATGGTGTATTGTGCCGTGGGTGGTGTGCAGCCACAGTCAGAAACTGTGTGGCGTCAGGCCAACAAGTATAAAGTGCCCCGTTTATCATTCGTGAACAAAATGGACCGCACCGGCGCAAACTTTTTCAAAGTTTACGATCAGCTCAAAACGCGCTTAAAAGCGAATCCTGTGCCGATTGTGCTGCCGATCGGCGCCGAAGAGAAATTCACCGGCGTCATCGACCTCGTCAAGATGAAAGCAATCATCTGGGACGAAGCGAGCCAAGGCATCAAGTTCGATTACATGGATATTCCTGCTGACTTGCTGGCTGAGGCCGAAGAGTGGCGCGAAAAACTGGTCGAATCAGCTGCCGAAGCTTCAGAAGAGTTGATGGACAAGTACCTCGAAGGTGGTTCGCTCACCGAAGAAGAAATTGTGCTCGGTATCCGTACCCGTACGATCGCGTGCGAAATCCAGCCAATGTTGTGCGGTACCGCCTTCAAAAACAAAGGCGTTCAGCGCATGCTTGACGCTGTGATTGAGTTTCTTCCTTCACCTGTAGATATTCCACCAGTCAAAGGCGAACTCGACGACGGTACCCCCACCACGCGTAAAGCTGAAGATACTGAAAAATTCGCAGCACTTGCATTTAAACTGATGACAGACCCCTACGTTGGTCAATTGACTTTCGTGCGTGTGTATTCGGGCGTGCTCAAGTCAGGCGATACCATTTACAACCCGATCAAGGGTAAAAAAGAGCGTATCGGTCGCATCTTGCAGATGCACGCAAACAACCGCGAAGAAATCAAAGAAGTGGTTGCTGGTGACATCGCCGCAGTTGTGGGCTTAAAAGATGTCACAACGGGCGAAACCCTGTGCGACATCGATGCACACATCATGCTCGAGCGCATGGTGTTCCCGGAGCCCGTGATTTCACAAGCTGTTGAGCCAAAAACTAAAGCAGACCAAGAAAGAATGGGTATGGCTTTGTCGCGCTTGGCTCAAGAGGATCCTTCTTTCCGTGTCCGCACAGACGAAGAGTCAGGCCAGACCATTATTTCAGGGATGGGCGAGCTCCATCTTGAAATTATTGTCGATCGCATGAAGCGTGAGTTCAACGTTGAAGCAAACGTCGGCAAACCACAGGTGGCTTATCGCGAAACTATTCGTAAAGTTTGCGAAGAAATCGAAGGTAAGTTTGTTAAGCAGTCTGGTGGTCGCGGTCAGTACGGTCACGTAGTTCTAAAAATTGAACCCCTTCCACCAGGTGGCGGTTATCAGTTCGTCGACGCAATTAAAGGCGGTGTGGTTCCGCGCGAATACATTCCAGCAGTTGACAAGGGTATTCAAGAAACCTTGCCTTCAGGAATCTTGGCCGGCTACCCAGTTGTTGACGTTAAAGCAACGCTGTTCTTTGGCTCATACCACGACGTTGACTCAAACGAAAACGCTTTCCGTATGGCAGCCTCAATGGCCTTCAAAGACGGTATGCGTAAAGCAAGCCCCGTACTGCTTGAGCCGATGATGGCAGTTGAAGTCGAAACTCCAGAAGACTATGCCGGCACAGTGATGGGCGATTTATCGTCACGACGCGGTATGTTGCAAGGTATGGACGACATGGTCGGCGGTGGTAAAGTTATTAAGGCCGAAGTTCCACTCGCTGAGATGTTTGGTTATGCCACAAACTTGCGTTCTTTAACGCAAGGTCGCGCAACTTACACGATGGAATTCAAGCACTACTCCGAAGCACCCAAAAACGTGGCCGAAGAAATTATCGCGGCCCGCGGCAAGTAATCAGAGGAAAATCATGGCAAAAGGTAAATTCGAACGCACCAAACCGCACGTCAACGTTGGCACCATTGGGCACGTTGACCACGGCAAAACCACACTGACAGCGGCAATCACAACAGTGTTGTCGCAAAAGTTTGGTGGCGAAGCTAAAGGCTACGCACAGATTGACGCTGCGCCCGAAGAGCGCGCACGCGGCATTACGATTAACACAGCACACGTCGAGTACGAAACGGCTAACCGTCACTACGCGCACGTTGATTGCCCAGGCCACGCCGACTACATCAAAAACATGATCACCGGTGCCGCGCAGATGGACGGCGCAGTTCTGGTCGTGTCAGCCGCTGACGGCCCAATGCCCCAAACGCGCGAGCACATTTTGCTCAGCCGTCAGGTGGGCGTGCCTTACATCATCGTGTTCTTGAACAAAGCCGACATGGTTGATGATGCCGAGCTGCTT
>JBIIWK010000306.1:0-3752 GCA_044338955.1 Burkholderiaceae bacterium | reverse complement strand
GCACAAGCCAGACTCGAAGCCACTTCTGCGCAGGTACAAGTTCAAGAATTAAGACTGAAGTACGCTGAGGTGCGGGCACCTGATGATGGTGTCATTTCAATGCGCCAAGCCACCGTGGGTTCGGTTGTGCCGCCAGGTGCCGAGTTGTTTCGCATGGTGCGTCAGCAGCGTCTTGAATGGCGTGCTGAGGTGACCTCTGAAGAACTCAGTCGGATTAAAGTGGGGATGCCGGTGAGTGTATTTCCAGCGAGTTTGCCCAAGGGTGCACCCGCTTTGCTTGGTACGGTTCGCGTGATTGGTCCAACAGTAGATCCGCAAGCTCGAACAGCCGTGGTCTTTGTTGACTTGCCTAAAAACCCGAATGACGAGCCACCCGTGCGTGCCGGTATGTTTGCAAGTGGCCAGTTTCAACTAGGTGCCACGCAAGGCTTGACCTTGCCACAAGAGTCAGTCGTCATGCGCGATGGGTTTAGTTATGTGTTTAAGGTGGGTGAGAACCAACGTGTTGTGCAGACTAAGGTCAGTGTTGGGCGCAGGGTGGGCGCCCGCATCGAAGTGCTCGTTGGTGTTGCTGCCACCGATAAGATCGTTGAGTCGGGTGCCGGATTTTTGACCAACGATGACTTGGTTGCAGTTTCAGTGACGGCTCAGGCCAAGTAGACAAAAAGATGAATTTTTCCGCCTTCTCGATTCGCAATCCTATCCCAGCGATTCTGCTTTTTATTTTGCTGTCGATTGCGGGCTTGTTGGCCTTCAAAGCGATTGGCGTTCAAGATTTTCCAGACATTGAGTTGCCGATGGTGACGGTCGAGGCGCAGTTGCCCGGCGCTGCACCGGCAACGCTCGAAACTGAGGTCGCGCGTAAGCTAGAAAATTCAATTGCGACATTGCAGGGTATTAAAAATCTCTACACCAAAATACTTGAAGGTGTGGTGGTGATTACCGTTGAGTTTGTGCTTGAAAAAGATCCCATGGAGGCGGTCAACGATGTGCGGGATGCTGTGGCGCGCGTACGGGCCGAGTTGCCTGCCGATGTGCGTGATCCAACAGTTGTACGCGCCACGACCGCTGGCAAACCGCTGATGACCTATGCGGTCACCTCTAAGCAAATCGACGAAGAGGCATTGTCTTGGTTTGTGGATAACACCGTGGCCAAGCAGTTGTTGACGGCGAACGGCGTTGGCCGCGTGAAGCGCATGGGTGGCCTCACCCGCGAGGTGAGAGTCGAGCTGGATCCCGCTCGGATGGCAGCGCTGAATGTGACGGCTGCTGAGGTATCGCGTCGTTTGCGTCAAATTCAACAAGAAGCGCCGGGTGGCCGAGGTGACGTGGGCGGTGCCGAACAAGCCGTGCGCACGATTGCAACGGCCAGCTCAGCCGATGAGCTCGGTAAACTCGACTTCTCGCTGCAAGACGGGCGCCGGGTTCGCCTCAATCAAATCGCGACCATCGTGGATGCGACTGCAGAGCGCCGCTCGATGGCCTTGGTCAATGGCCAAACAGTTGTAGCGTTTGAAATTATGCGCAGCAAAGGCGCGAATGAAGTCGCGCTAGCGCAAGAAGTTCGGCAGGTGATTGCAAAATTACGAATCGCACGGCCTGATATTCAGATTACAGAGCAAATCGATAACGTCGAAAAAACCGAAGAAAACTTCGAAGGCTCGATGCATTTGCTGTACGAAGGTGCCATTTTGGCAGTGATTGTTGTCTGGTATTTTTTACGTGATTGGCGTGCCACGATTGTGTCGGCTGCAGCCTTGCCGTTGTCGATTTTGCCGGCGTTTTTGGGTATCTACCTATTTGGCTTCACCTTGAATATGGTGACGCTGACCTCGCTGGCCTTGGTGGTCGGCATTCTTGTCGATGATGCGATCGTTGAGGTTGAAAATATCGCGCGCCATCTGCGCATGGGTAAAACGCCTTTTCAGGCCGCGCTTGAAGCCGCCGACGAAATTGGGTTAGCCGTTGTTGCAACGACATTCGCTTTGGTGGCTGTGTTTTTGCCAACCGCTTTCATGGCTGGGATTCCGGGCAAATTCTTCAAGCAATTTGGTTGGACCGCCGTTTTGGCTATTTTGGCCTCGCTCTTGGTCGCGCGATTGCTGACGCCTATGATGGCTGCTTACCTGATGAAAGCGGTGCCAGAGTCAGCGCGTGAGCAAAGCGATGGCTGGGTGATGCGTCGTTACCTCAAATCAGTGAGCTGGTGCTTGTCGCATCGTTTACTGACGCTTGTGTTGGCCACACTATTTTTTGCGGGCTCCATTGCGCTCGTGCCGCTCTTGCCCAAAGGGTTTGTGCCGCCGGCGGATCGCAGTCAAACGCTGGTCAACATTGAACGCGCGCCGGGTAGCACGTTACAAGAGACTTACTTAGCGGCTGAGCGTGCGCGTCTTAAACTTGAGACAATTCCTGAGGTGGTTAAAGTCTTTACTTCGGTCGGCGCCGGTGTGTCAGGCGATGCGTTTGCCCGAGGCTCTGCAGCCGAGGTGCGCAAGGCGTCTTTGACAGTCACCTTAGTACATCGCTCGGATCGTAAAAAAAATCAGCAAGAGGTTGAGGCGGATATTCGCAACTTGCTTGCGCGCGAGCCTGGGGTTCGTATTACCGTTGGGCCGCAAGATGTTGGCGTAAAAATGCAGATCGTGTTGCAAAGCGAAGACCCAGTTGCTTTAACCGCAGCGGCGCATGTGGTTGAGGGCGAGCTGCGTGGCTTAAAAGGTGTGGGTAATGTGTTGTCGTCGGCGAGTTTAGTGCGCCCTGAATTGATCGTGCGCCCCGATTTTGCACGCGCAGCAGATTTAGGCGTGACGGCACAAAGTATTGCTGAAACCTTACGCGTGGCAACCAGTGGCGACTATGACGTGAGTTTGCCAAAACTGACCTTGTCAGAAAGACAGATTCCGATCCGGGTCAAATTGCCTGACGCTGCACGCGCGGATATTGACGCGCTCGCGCGCTTAACGGTGCTGGGTCGGTACGGCCCTGTTTTGCTAGGTAACGTGGCGACCCTCACGATGGATAGCGGCCCCGCGCAGATTGATCGTTTAAACCGGAGCCGTAACGTGGTGCTTGACGTCGAGTTGGGCTCGCGCCAGTTGGGTGAGGTCTATGCCGAGGCGATGGCCTTACCGGGGTTGCGCAACCTGCCCGCGGGTGTGCGTCAAACTGAACTCGGCGATGCGAAAGAAATGCAAGCGCTTTTTGCGAGCTTTGGCTTGGCGATGGCGATCGGTTTACTGTGCATCTATATGATTTTGGTGTTGCTGTTTCACGACTTTTTACAGCCAATCACCATTCTTGGCGCACTGCCCCTATCGATTGGCGGCGCCTTTGTGGCGTTGCTCTTAACCGGGAAAAGTTTTTCAATGCCTTCGTTGATTGGCTTGATTATGTTGATGGGAATTGTGACTAAGAATTCAATTTTGCTGGTTGAGTATGCGATTGTGGCCAGGCGCGGTGGCGTCTCACGCACAGACGCTTTGCTAGATGCGTGTCATAAGCGGGCGCGCCCAATCGTGATGACAACGATCGCAATGATCGCCGGGATGTTTCCGATTGCGATTGGCTGGGGGTCGGATCCAAGCTTTCGTTCGCCGATGTCAATCGCGGTGATGGGTGGCTTGTTGACCTCAACCATACTCAGTCTGTTGGTGATCCCCGCGATGTTCACCTACGTTGATGACCTTGCGGTTTGGTTGCAGAGAATGAAAGCGAAAGTGATGCGCAGCGCTTAACTCAGCGGCTGCGCA
>JBIIWK010000068.1:0-12787 GCA_044338955.1 Burkholderiaceae bacterium | reverse complement strand
GAAACGCCGGCTTAATGGCTTTCACCCGCGCGTTGGGGGGTAGCTCGCATAAAGATGGTATTCGCGTAGTCGGCGTCAGCCCAGGGCCGGTTGCAACGGATCGTCTGACCACAGTGTATAAACAGCGAGCTCTTGCCAAGTATGGTGATGAAAATCGCTGGACTGACTTGGTAGCGGGGATGGCCTTTGGTCGCCCAGCTGAGCCCGAAGAGATCGCCTACACAGTTGCCTTTGTAGCGTCAGAGCGCTCGTCTTATACGACCGGTATTTATATTACGATTGATGGCGGTCTGGCTGCAGCAAACTAATCGAATTAGAATTCACTCATTCAACCACGACATAACAAGGGAAGACAAGCATGAATAACGACGATCTGTACCAAAAAGGAATGGAAATTCGCCGCACTTTGCACGGTGAGGCAAGTTTTAAAAAATCAAACACGGTGACCTATGGTGATCCGTTGATGACCAACTTTATCAAGGTTGCGACCACTTCGGTGTTTGGCGCCTTGTGGGCCCGTCCTGGCCTTGACTTAAAAACACGCGCGCTGGTGGTGATGGTGTCAGACGCCTGCACTGGGCAAGAAGCTGAGCTTCACATTCACATGATCTTCGCTCTGAAGCAGGGCTGGACAGAAGAAGAAATCACCGAAGTCTTGCTGCAATTGATGGGCTATGTCGGCGCACCTAAAATTCGCGAAGCCATGCTGATTGCTGTGAAAGTGTTTGCAGAGTACAGGGCAAGTTTGAAGTCCGCCAAGAAGTCGCCTAAAAAAGCGACTAAGAAAGTCGCCAAGAAGGCTACCAAGTAGACGATTCAGTCGTCAGCGAAACCGTTGCCGACGCTTCAATACCTTGGTCTCTAGTGACCACGCTTTGCGCCGTGTGTGCTGGCTAGACCAAGAATGCGAAAAAAAGACCTTAAACATTGTTGTTAATGTTTGAGGTCTTTTTCTGATTCGTCGCAGGAGACTTTTAGGTGGTGACAGTGGTTCGTTGCAATGCCGTTGTGTCAGCCACCTTATCCCAGCTCAAGCAATGCTCTTAATAACCAGTGTTACCTGCCGGTGCATTCGGTACAGCAGGTGTCCAGCCCGTTAAACGACCCACTTCAGCTTTCACAAATGCTGACATGGCTGAACGATCATTGACCAGCATCACCATCTGAAAGCCTTGATCAATATAGCGTTGTGAATACTTTGAACTACCAGTGTGCATACCTGCCACAACCTTATGCTTTTTACAGAGTTCAAGCATGCGATTGACCGTTGCCACGTGCAAGGGTTCGTCGTTATCCATCACTGGTGGCAAGCCCAAGGCCAAAGCCAAATCGGTTGGTCCGATATAGGCGCCATCAAGGCCTGGAGTTGAAATGATTTCTTCCATCTTTTCGATGCCCTCAGGGGTTTCGATCATGACGATACAGAGCATTTCTTTGTCAGAATGTTTTTGGTAGTCGGCACCACTGTACATAAACGCACGGTTCGGGCCGTTACTGCGCATGCCTGTTGGTGGATAGCGGCACGCGGCGACAGCGCGTTCAGCTTCTTCACGATTGCTGACCATCGGTACGATCACGCCATAGGCGCCCGCATCGAGTACCTTCATGATCATTGAGGGTTCGTTCCATGGCACACGCACTAAGGGGGTGACATTGGTCGTTGAAATTGCGGTGAGCATTGGCACGACGTCTGAGTAATCAATGCAACCGTGCTGCATATCGACACAAAGCCAGTCGACCCCAGTATGGGCCATGACTTCGGCAGAAAAACCGCTGGGGATGGAAAGCCAGGCACCTACGGTGGTTTTGCCTTCACGCCATAATTTTTTTAGGTTGTTCATACGCATCGCGAGTTCTCCTTGAATTGTCTCGTGCCTTAATATAGCCTTGATTAGATCTTTTCACCTGTGAAGGTGCCCTGTTGTTCGGTGGCGCATGGGCCTTTTCGCGAGTGCTGGTTTTGAGTTGAAGCTAACATGGATCATTAACTAAAAAAGGATCGGAGATGAGCCTCATTACACGTGTAGAAGTGCATGAATTTGAGTTTGATGCCCAAAACCTCTCGCGCCAGGGGATGGCACAGTCGGTCACCTTTAAGCGAGGCTCTACGGTTCGGCTCTCTAAGTTTGCCATTGTGATCCAGACGGCTGACGGCGGGCGGGGTGAGTATGTTGCCCAGTGGGTGGCGACACGCTCGAGTCTTGGTCAGTTATTGATGCTTTGCCCTCGAATCATCGGCAAAGACGCTCGCGAGCGAATCGCTATATACGAAGATCTTAAGCGTGATATTCGGCAGTTTGATCATATGGGCCATGGATGCCTAGATATTGCTCTGTGGGATTGGGCCGGGCGCCACTACGGTGCTTCGGTGACTGAGCTACTTGGTGGCTACCGCAAGCGCTTGCCGGCCTACGCCAGTACTTATCATGCTGATCGCAACGGCGGGCTTGATTGCAAAGAGGCCTTTGTTGATTTCGCCGAGCATTGCCATGCCTTAGGCTATCGGGCCTTCAAAGTACATGGCTGGAACGATGGCGACGCACGTGAAGAGGCGGCTAACGTTTTGCATTTGGCCAAGCACGTGGGTGATCGTTTAACGTTGATGCTTGATCCTGCCTGTGAGCTTCGAACTTTTGCGGACGCGTTGTATGTTGGGCGCGCGTGCGATGAAGGTAACTACTTTTGGTACGAAGATCCCTATCGAGATGGGGGCGTCTCTGCCTTTGCGCACAAGCGTTTACGCGAAATGCTCAAAACCCCGTTGTTGATGACCGAGCATGTTAGGGGTGTTGAGCCCAAAGCCGATTTTGTATTGGCGGGTGGCACCGACTTTTTGCGAGTCGATCCAGAGTACGACATGGGGATAACGGGTTCATTAAAGATCGCGCACATGGCAGAGTCACTCGGGCTCGATTGCGAGATTCATGCAAGCGGGCCAGCGCATCGTCATTTGATGGCAGCAATGCGCAACACAAATTATTACGAAGTCGCGTTAGTGGGGCCCGACTGCCCGAATGCGCTAGCGCCAATTTATACCTGCGGCTATACCGATCAACTTGAATGCGTCGGCGCGGATGGTTGCGTGTCAGTGCCGACCGGGCCTGGACTAGGGGTGACTTACGATTGGGAGTTTATTAGTCGCAATCGCACTCAGCTGCATGTATTTGAATAGTTGATCGCTCGTTGAACGAGTGCATGGCAATGCCAGCATCATGGCATTCAACGCCATACGGCGTACGTTTCAGGCAGCAAATATAGTTTGCATCATCTGAATTGCCTGTAGTACAGTGAATCAGTAAAAAAATACTGGGTGGCTATGACCACCCAAGTTCACGTTCAATTCAAACCATCGTGGCAGAGACAACATATGAAAATCGCTCGCTCGTTAACAAAATTCGCCCTAGCCGCTGCGTTGACAACCTTGTCGATGGCCGCCGCAGCCCAAGTCACGTTGCGCTTTGGTCATGCCAATAGCCCAGGTGAAGTCGCCTATGACCTGTACCAAGAGTTTGCTAATAACGTCAATAAAAAATCAAATGGCCAGCTCAATATTCGAGTGTTCCCGTCTGAGCAGCTCGGCAAAGAGGTTGATTTGCTGCAGCAGCTCAAATCAGGTGCGCTTGATATTTCGACACCCTCGATGCCTACGTTGAACATTATGGTGCCGGCGTTTGAAATGCCTAGCGCTCCATTTTTATGGAAAGACTGGAAAGAAGCCGAGGCTGTGATCCGTGGCGCGGCGATGGAGCCGATCTGGGCTGAGCTGAAAGACAAACACAATATTGTGCCCCTGACGAAGATTTGGTACTGGGGCTGGCGCAACTTTACGTTTACCAGCAAAGAGGTGCGTAAGCCCGAAGATATGGCAGGTTTAAAAGTGCGTGTACCTGAGTCGCCGATCTGGGTTGAGATGGTGCGCGGGTTTGGTGCTGCACCAACGCCTATTCCTTTTGGCGAGGTCTATACCGCGCTGCAACAAAAAACGGTTGATGGTCAAGAAAATCCGATCCCAACAATTTTTTCACGCAAGTTCTATGAAGTTCAAGGTGTGCTGACGATGAGTCGCCACATGCTGCAGAACAATACCTTATTGATCAACAAAGCCAGTATGGCAAAACTCAAGCCAGAGCTGCAAAAGCTGTTGCTCGACGAGGCTGAGGCAGCGTCTGCCATCAACACCCAGAAGCAGCAAGCGCTTGAAGTGTCGATGCTTGAAGACATTCGTAAATCGGGTAAAACTAAAATTATTACAGACCCCGATCGCGATGCCTTTGCGGCAAAGATGCAGGCAGTCTATCCAAAACTTGAGGCCCGCTGGGGAACCGAGAACTGGAAGCGCGTACGCGCCGAGATTGAGCAGATGCGCGCTGCCAAGTAGGGACTGTTATGTTTCAAACAGTCAAACGCCTAGGCAATGGTTTGGCCTGGCTTGAAGACGTCTTGGTGATGTGGACGGTGGCGATTATCGCCATCCTGCTTGGCCTTGGTGTGATTCTGCGCTATGTCTTTAATGATCCAATCACCTGGTCTGAAGAGTTCGTGGTGACGCTGTTTGTCTGGTCTGTGATGTTCGGCATCCCGTCTGCCTTGCGGTCTCGCATGCACATTCGCATCGATGTGTTGATTTTGCGGCTTAGGCCCCAAGCACGCAGATGGGTTGGCATGTTGGCTTGCATTTCGGGCGCTGTCATTTTGGCTGCAGCAGTTTATGCAGGTGTGTCTTACACGCTGAATGTGTGGGGTAGCAACACACCAATGCTAGGCTATTCAATGGGCTGGATTTTTATCTCGATGCCAATCGGGTTCGCACTCACCTTGCTGCATGGCGCGATCATTTTGATCGACGAAGGGCCCGAAGTCGTATTTCAAAATGCGACAGAAACGGTCATTGATATGGCTCAGACTTAATCCATAAGTGATATTCATTTCATGCTGACCCTTCTGCTTTGTGTATTTGTCGCGCTGTTGATCGTTGGCGTGCCAATCGGCTTTGCTATGTTGGGTTCAGCCATGTTGGTAATCGGCCTGGACGGTATCCCCGTGTCGGTGGTGGCGCAACGTGTGGCGACTAGTGTGCAGTCGTTTCCTTTATTGGCGGTGCCTCTGTTTACGTTAGCCGGTGCGCTCATGAACGAGTCAGGCATCAGCGAGAGGTTATTTAACTTTACGCGTGCGTTCGTTGGGCACATTCGCGGAGGCTTAGCGCAAACCGCGATCGTAGGTAATGTCTTTTTATCTGGAATTTCAGGTTCATCGGTGGCAGATTGCGCAGCCACCTCGCGTGTGTTTGTGCCACAACTGACAGCAGCTGGTTATGGTCGTGGCTTTGCTGCGGCGGTGTGTGCGGCAGCTGCAACGCTCGGGCCAATTATTCCTCCTTCAATCTTGATGGTGATTTATGCCTGGCAAGCCAACGTTTCGCTGGGCGACTTGTTCATTGCTGGCCTGATCCCAGGCGTGGTCATGGCCGGTGCGATGATGCTAGTGATTGGCTGGACTGCTCGCAAGCGTGGATTTCCAAAAGACGCGGCGTTCAGTCGGACTCGGCTTTACCACGCTTTTCGTCATGCCCTTTGGGCGTTGGCGATGCCGATATTGATTCTAGTTGGCTTTCGGATGGGAGTATTCACGGCAACCGAGATCGCTGCGGTTGCCTGCGCGTACTCGCTCATTATTGGTCTGTTCGTTTATCGCACCTTAACGTGGCGTGGTTTGCCGGCTATTCTTCTCGCAACGGGTCGTGAGACCGCTGCCATTTTGGTGATCGCTGCAGGTGCAGCCCCCTTCGGCTGGATCTTGGGTGTCGAACAAGCGCCCCAGCAAGTCGCAGCGTTGCTCACTTCGATTACGACTTCGCCTTGGGCGATTTTGTTGATCTTAAATGTGGCTCTGCTGATTGCTGGGATGTTTATGGAAACGCTCGCCATCATGATCATCGTGGTGCCGATTTTGATTCCACTGTTAACGGCTCTTCAAATCGATCTTCTGCACTTTGGCATTGTGCTGCTAGTGAATTTAGTGATTGGGCAAATCACCCCACCTGTCGGGGTGTTAATGTTTGTGGCAAGCTCGGTCTCGCGCACCCATCTCGGTTTGATTGTGAAAGAGATTGGCCCCTTTGTGTTTGCGCTCATTGGTGCGCTCGCAATCTTGACTTATATTCCTGCCATCTCAACGTGGTTACCTCGAGTGCTCAATCACTGATTGAGCACCGGGTGGCCAGCCTGGATTACCCTGTTCTAGTACTTGGCTACCCAGAGCGCTCAATCACTGCGCTAAGACCAAGTTACCGCCCTTGATGACCTTGTTCCATTTTTCAATTTCAACCGGTATACGCGCTTGAGCAGACTCGGTAGTGCCGCCAATGACGGTCATACCGATTGCACCAAGTTTTTCGATGACATCGGGCCGTTTGAGAATGATGTTGACTTCGAGATTGAGCCTTGCAACGATCTCAGTGGGCGTGTTCGTTGGGGCAAATAGGGTGTAGTTCGTTGCTGCTTCATAGCCCGCCAAGCCAGCTTCGATAAAGGTTGGTACGTCTGGCAACGTACTCGTGCGTGTGGCGCTGCCCACCGCTAAGGCGCGTGTCTTTCCGGCGCGAATATTGCTCAAATGTGCCGGAAGGCTATCGAGTGACATCGCCACGCGACCAGACAGTAAATCGGGCATAAATTGCGTCGTGCCGCGGTACGGAACATGCACAACATCTATGCCAGACATTTGTTTAAACAATTCCATATTCAAATGAACCTGACCGCCCACGCCCGACGACGCATAGCTGAGTGCACCCGGTTTTGCTTTGACCAAGGCGATCAATTCTTTTAAATCTTTTGCTGGGACGTCGACGTTAACAACAAGTCCGACGAGGCCAAAGCCAAGTTGCACAACGGGTAGCAAATCACGTTGCATCTCAAAGCTCAGCGCAGGGTGCGCATGAGGCGCAATCGCGTAGTCAACAATACTGCCCACCATCAACGTGTAGCCATCGGGTGCACTGCGGGCTAATTGTGCCGCGCCAATCGTAGCGCCCGCGCCTGGCCGATTTTCAACTGTGATGGTGCTATTTAACGCGGGTGCCAGTCGCTCGGCAATGATGCGCGTGACGGTATCGACACCACCTCCGGCAGGGTAGGGTGAAATCATGGTGATTGGTTTACTTGGCCATACTTGTGCACAAGCGAGGCTAGTAAAGAGCGAGAGCGCTGTGTAAGCGACAAAGCGTAAAGTTTTTGCACGATAGGCTGGGATCTGATCGAAGAGGCAGTTGGACATGTTGAAGCCTTTTAGGTTGCTATTCATGACAGGATTTAGTTTGCAACAGAGACAACAGAAGAGGGCGTTAGTCCCTTCGAAAAAGCGATTTGGCAGCCTAGCCCTTCGCGCGCGATGTGATCAAAGCACTCATCGGTCCAGCAAAGTGAGTGCGGGGTCAATAGCACCTGCCGCATCTTGAGCAAGGGGTTGTCAGTTTGAATCGGCTCTTGCTCAAAGACATCAAGCCCAGCGCCAGCGATCACACCTTGATTTAACGCGTCGATCAAAGCAAGTTCATCTACGATTGGGCCCCGTGCCATATTGATCAGAAACGCGGATGCTTTCATTTTTGCAAGGCGTTCGCGATTGATGATGTGACGTGTTTTTTCGTTTAAGACTAGGGTCGTCACTAAAAAATCACTTTGCGCTAAAAGAGTGTCTAGATCAACTAAAGACGCTCCGCACGCAGAGACTGTGTCAGCTTGAACGAAGGGGTCGCACGCCAGCATCCGCCAACCAAAGGGCCGCGCGAGTGCAAGCAGTTCTAAGCCGATTCCCCCTGCACCTAGTACGCCTAAAGTCCGGGTGGTCAGGCCCAGGCCCATGTGATTGGTTCGAGTGTTCCATTCACCATTACGGATCAGATTGTCTTTTGCAAATAAACGCCCCGCTAGTGCAAAAATCATGGTGAGCGACGCGACGGCGACTGGGCGACGAATGGCAATCGGTGTATTGGTGGTGAGGATACCTTTCGCGGCCAAGGCGGCGACATCGACCGAGTCGTAGCCTACGCCGTGGCGCGAGACCAAGCGCACGCGACAGTCTGAGCGAGCGATCGACCTGGCGGTGACTGCGGGGCTGTTGACGTGCAAGCCGTCATAGCGTGCCATGATGTCAGGCGTAATTTCGGTGACTGTTTCATCAATGAATTCCCAGTCGATATGTTGTTCTTCTTTTAAGAGTTCAAGCGGGCCTAAACCAAAGCTTGGCGAACCGTCACTGGTAAGCAGATCTCGTGTGATCCCAAGGCGAAACGTCATGTTCAGGCTCCGGTTTTGATATCGTCAATTAAAGTGCCCATGGCCTGTTGCAACAGACCCGAGTCTGTGCCTGCGGCTAGCATGGTGTAGCCCATTGCTTTGGCTCGCGCGATCCACGCTGGGTCAGTTGCCATGAAGGCAGCGATTTTGCCGTATTGTCGGGCGACGTTTGCCACCCGTGCCATGGCCTCTAGAAATACAGGATTCTCGAACTGAGCAGGGATCCCCATAAAGTTTGTGAGGTCGAAATGCCCTAACCAAAGAACGTCGATCCCCTCAACGGCAGCGATCTCTTCGATATTGGCAAGACCACGTTCCGTTTCGATTTGCGCCATGATCAGGGTGCGTGCATGGTACGCCTGTACTTTTTCGGTAACATCGCCGCCTTGGTAGTCACATTGTGCAAAGCCAAAGGCAGCCCCTCGACGACCAATGGGGGGGTAACGGCAGGATTGGACGATGCTCAAGGCGTGCTCGCGTGATTCAACCATTGGAATCATGACGCCATGAGCACCTAAGTCTAGGGCGCGAGCCAGCCAGGTGTATTCGCCACGGGGCACCCGTACCATCGGCGTAATTGGAAGACCGCGACACGAGGCAAATAACCACTTTAAGGTTTCAAAACTTAGGCCAGTGTGTTCCATGTCATAGAGCACAAACTCTGCGCCGGCATTGACCAAAATACTTGAGACGCCGGGTGAAAAAAATTCAAAGATCATTGCTCCTGGCACTGTTTGGCCCGACATGATCTTGTTTTTCAAAGGTTCTTGTTGGTTCATGATTGCTCCTGATCTCAGAAAATATTTTGATATGGCGCTTGTATCGCTGACGTTATCTTTCCTGCTAAAACACTGCAAGCGCCAAGGCGCTAGAAAAAAAAGTGCCTAGCTCTTCACTGGTCTGTAACGAGTGTTGGTCAAGGGTCTTAGCCTGAAGAATCTGTTCTTTGGTTTGTGCCCGGCTTAAGAGCACTTTCGACTCGGTGACCCTTTTTAGGCGCCAGCCGGTTGCAATCTTTTCAAGTTGTCGCAGGGCACCTTGCCCATCACTGCCGGCGCAGATTAGCGCCGCGTAGGGGCGTCCATTGAGTTCATCAAGCACTTGATAAAAGGTGCGATCAAAAAAGTCTTTCATGATCCCACTAAGCGATCCTAGCATTTCGGGCGCAATAAAGATGTAGCCATTCGCTGACAGCAGATGCTCGGGCTGCACGTGCTGCGCGTGCAGTAGGATCACTTCGATCTCTGGTTCTTTGCGCGCACCTTGCGCCACTGCCTGAGCGATTTGCTCAGAGCCTCCGGTGATCGAATGAAAGATGATAAGAAGTTGTTTCATGACTTTCACTTTTTAGCGTTACATTCAAACATGAATTTTAAATTGCAACGTCAAGCATAAATTTCAACAGATCGCAGTTTAGGGCGAGGGTGCAGCGCGAAACCACAAGCCGCGCTTGAAGCAACTTAGCGTAAAGAAACCGACTGATACGCTCGCAACAACATAATGTAGTTGTTGGTAGCCAGCTAAAAAAGCAGCCTCAGGAGTTTGCCCTGCAGCCAGCGCACTCGCTTCACCGCGATCCACCAGCCAGAGCCAACAAACTGCGCCTGTGACGATCCCTAGCATACGGGTCAAGACAGCAAGACTGCCAGCAACGCCACGCGACTGAGGGGGTAAGTCAGCCATCATCCAGTCAGAATAGACAACCTGAAACAGCCCCAGACCAGTTCCTTGTATTGCGATGCTGAGCACCATGAACAGCACCGACACCGAAGAAGACCAGAAGCACATAGATAGCAAGCCTAGGCAGCATAAGCAGGCAGAGATGAAGCCGGTTTGATTGAGACCAAGGCGTCGCACGAGCGCTGGGGTAGCAGCCGCCCCAGCTAAGCCACCAAGTGCCCATGCAACCAATAAACTACCGCTTTGAGCCGAGTCCCAGTGCAGGACCCGAATGAGGTAGTAAGGCAAAATGAGCGGGATCGAAAAACTACATAATTGAACGATGACGCAAGACGCGTTGACCCAGCCAAAGTTTGAATTGCTACGCAAGGTATTGAGCAACAATTGCCTGGTTGACAGTGATGCTGTTTTTTTTGCGGCGTCCGGTACACCGTGCAATACATGCTGCAAACGCGGGTTGTGAAGCGCCAAGCACGCCAAGGCGACTAAAACAATCGGTACACGGATCCAATAGACGCCGGTCCAGCCCATCCAGGCAATGCTATAGCCGCCAATCAGCGGCGCTGCAACCGTTGCCAGGCCCGCCATGCTGCCGTACATCGACAAGGCCCGAGTGCGCTCGTGTTCGGCATAGAGAAAGGTGACTAAGGCTGGGCCGCACGACAAAATCAGGGCCGCCGAGATCCCTTGCAGCACGCGCGCGGCTAACAGCCAACTATAAAACGGTGAAACGGCGCACAACGCGAAAGCAATCGCGCCCAACACCAAGCCCAATCTAAAGACACGTAAGTGGCCGATACGATCGCCCAGCGCACCAAACCACAACACCAAACTACCGTAAGTCAGCACATAGAAAAGTGCGACCCAACGGATGGTTTGAGTTTGAATTTGAAACGCTTCTGAGATCGCGGGAAACGCGACGTTGACAGCGAAATCAAGCGGGCCGACCGAGGCACCTAAGCCCACGGCCAGCACGGCTAGCAGATTAAGAAACGTAGACGTTCGTGTGACAGGCAACGAATTAGGCACGCTTGCCCATTACTCTACCTTAGCGCCAGACGCTTCGACCACCTTGGCCCACTTCGCAGTTTCAGCCGCAATGATTTTGCCAAAATCGGCGGGGGTTCCAGCAATGGATATCCCACCTAATTCAGCCAAACGTTTTTTGAGCGCGGGTTCTGCTAACAACTTGTTCACTTCGGTGTTCATTTTTGCGATGACAGCGCTTGGCGTGTTCTTAGGCATGCCGATCCCAAACCAAGCGGTCGCTTCATAGCCTTTGACCGTTGCGCCGACAGTAGGTAAGTCGGGTGCAGAGGGCTCAATGCCTTCAGAGGTCACACCTAGCGCACGGATGCGACCGCCTTTGATATGGGGCACAGAAGACGGCAGGTTATCAAAAAACACTTGGACTTGACCGGCGGTCAGATCGATTAAGGCAGGGCCTGCACCCTTGTATGGCACGTGCAGCATATTGCAGCCCGTCATGGATTTGAATAATTCGCCAGAGAGGTGGGTAGAGGTGCCGCTACCCGACGAGGCCATATTGACCTTACCTGGATTGGCTTTGCAATACTCAATAAATTCAGCGACGGTTTTAGCGGGCACATTATTTGTGACGACCATCACGTTCGGCGTACGCACCAAGCCCGCGACCGGTGCGATATCGCGAATAAAGTTATACGACAGGTTTTTATACAGCGAGGCGTTGATCCCGTTGGCCGGATTCACCAACAGCATCGTATAACCGTCGGCGGGGGCGTTGATGACAAGTTCAGTGCCGATGTTATTGCCTGCGCCAGGCTTGTTCTCAACCACGACGGGTTGACCCAAGGTTTCAGTCAGTCGCTGAGCCATGATGCGAGCCAGCACGTCCGTCGTGCCACCCGGTGGATAGGGCACGATCCATCTAATCGCTTTGGTGGGGTAGTCAGAAGCCCAGGCGCTTTGCGAGCCTGCAGCGAACGATAAGATGGCGAAAGTTAAAAGACGCAGTGCGTTGCTCATTTTTTTTTCCAATGATTGAGTCCTTCAAATATATCCCGTTTGCCGCACACTGAGTGCGATTTTGGGGATTTTTTCTATTGTTCTCTCGGTTCATTAGGGTCTAAGGGTTTGCGCTAGGGCCTTTGCTCTCAAGCCAATTGAAGTCGTCAAAAAAATGACAATAATTTGACGATGCCCCCTATAATTTGGCGATTATTCACTGAGGGATGTTTGACATGCGATTTCTAAAACGTGCGTCTCATGCACTGATTGCAGCCTTGTTTGCGGGTAGCGCCCTGTTTGCCAGCGCTGCCGAACTAACGATCGGTTTGTCAGCACCCATCACATCCCTCGATCCGCATTATCACAATCTGACTCCTAATAACGCGCTCTCACTCAATGTGTTTGAGGATTTGCTCTCAACGGACCAGTTTCAAAATATCAAGCCCGGTTTAGCCGAAAGCTGGCGTAATCTTGACCCGCTCACGTACGAGTTTAAGTTGCGAAAAGGGGTGAAATGGCATGATGGCTCGCCCTTCGTCGCGGCAGATGTCTTAGCCACGCTTAAGCGCGTGCCAAATGTACCCAACAGCCCGGCCTCTTTTGCTGTGTTTGTGCGCTCAATTGTTGAGGCGACCGCACCTGACGATCACACTCTCATCCTGAAAACCGCCGTGCCGAACCCTGGCTTGGCAAGCGATTTGACCTCGGTGCGCATTTTGCCCAAGGCGATTGCAGAGTCAGCCACCACAGAAGAATTCAACAGTGGTAAGGCAATGATCGGTACGGGGCCATTTAAATTTTCTGAATACAAGCCTGGTGAT
>JBIIWK010000304.1:0-3756 GCA_044338955.1 Burkholderiaceae bacterium | reverse complement strand
TCGCAATTACGCTCGGGGCCAACCGATTTTTCGCAAATAAAGCTCATGCCATGCTCAAACACGGGTGCCTGACATTTTGGGCAAGGGCCTAAAGCCATCTGACCCGAAAAATCAACCGGCTCGTTGGCCTCTTCGTCACGCTGACCAAAGTCAAACTCAAGCTTGAACTCAGAATTAATAATCAAGATCGAGGCAAAGGGGCGCCCCATCTTGCTGATAAAACCCTGCATCGGCCCGATGCGTTTGTCAGTAATGAGCGTCTCAACTTCTTCCGGCTCAAACGTGCGTCCGCCCGGATGCTTACCAATCGAAAAATCGCAACTGGTGCAGGCATACCGCCGATAATTTTCTTTCACAACATTGCCGCATTTTGGGCAAGGCGATTTCAAGGTGACATAATCACCCGGTACTGTGTCGCGCTCATACTCTTTTGCGCGCTTCACAATGACTTGCGTCATTTGGGCGATCTCAAGCATAAAAGCTTCGCGCTGCATCTCACCTTGTTCGATTTGTTTGAGCTTGTGCTCCCACTCACCGGTCAACTCGGGTGAAGTCAACTCTTTGACATCCAAGCCGTTGAGCAAGGTCATCAACTGTCTGGCTTTTGCCGTTGGGACAAGATCGCGACCGTCGCGACGCAAATAGGTTTCTGACAGCAAGCCTTCGATAATCGTGGCGCGTGTGGCTGGTGTGCCCAAGCCACTTTGCGCCATCGCCTGAGCAAAATCATCGTCATCGACCAACTTGCCCGCGTTCTCCATACCCGACAGCAAGGTTGCTTCGTTGTAACGCGCAGGCGGTCGAGTCGCCAAGCTCACGGTTTCGATGTCTTCGGTGCGCACTTTTTCACCATCGGCCACGGCGACTAAATTCGCGTCGTCGCCCTGCGCTTCGCGCCCCTCTACAGCGCGCCAGCCAGGCGACACCATCACCTTGCCTTCAGTCTTAAAGTGATGGCCTTGTACGAGGGTTGTCCGTACCGTATCACGCCACTCAACCGGCGGAAAGAAAATCGCCAAGAAACGTTTAACGACGATGTCGTAGACCTTTGCCTCAGCATCGCTGAGTTCGGTTGGCACTTGCATCGTCGGAATAATTGCAAAGTGATCCGACACTTTTTTATTGTCAAAAATACGGCGGTTAGGTTTGACCCAGCCATTTTTGGTGATCGTCGCGGCGTGCGGGGAAATCGCTTTTGACACGCCTTTGCCCTCAGCTAAACCTGCAATGGTCTCGCGTACCGTATTAAGATAATCTTCGGGCAAAAATTTTGAATCCGTTCGTGGATACGTCAGCGCTTTGTGGCGCTCATACAAGCTTTGCGCAAGTGACAACGTCGTTTTCGCCGAGAAGCCAAAACGCCCGTTGGCCTCGCGCTGTAACGAGGTCAGATCAAACAAGGGTTTAGCAGCTTCAAAACGCGGTTTAGATTCTTCGGTGACCACCCCTGGCTGATTGCGGCAAGCCGCCACCACGCTTTTGGCAGCCGCCTCGGTCCAGACACGCGATTCTTTTTGCTCGACATCGTCAGCGACTTTTTTAAAGCTTGGATCAATCCAGCGCCCTTCGTACACACCAGCGGCCGCGACAAAACTTGCCTTAACCTCCCAGTAATCACGCGGGACAAAATGACGGATTTTTTCTTCGCGGGCAAATACTAAGGCCAGCGTTGGTGTTTGAACGCGCCCCACAGGGGTCTTGAAAAAACCACCATCCTTACTATTAAACGCCGTCATGGCGCGTGTGCCATTAATCCCCACCAGCCAATCTGCCTCGGCACGCGAACGCGCGGCCGCCTCAAGCGGTTTCATGGTGTCGTCGGCCCGCAGCGTCGCAAACGCTTCGCGAATGGCGTCTTGGGTCATGGATTGCAACCACAACCGTTGCGTAGGTTTCTTTTGGCCCGCATATTGTGCGATGTAGCGAAAAATCAATTCACCTTCACGTCCGGCGTCGCAGGCGTTAATTAACGCGCCAACATCTTTACGCTTGATCAGTTTGACCAGCATTTTGAGCCGATCGCCCGAGCGTTTGTCTTTTGTGGGGGCCAGATCGAACTCAGGCGGCACAACCGGCAAATGCGCAAAGCTCCATTTACCTTTGACGGGGTCGTTGGGCGCAATTAAGGTCAGCAGGTGGCCCACGCTTGACGACAAGACGTATTTTTCGTTTTCAAAAAAGTCGCCTTCACGGGTAAAACCACCTAAAGCACGCGAAATATCGAGTGCGACTGAGGGCTTTTCGGCAATGATTAAGGTTTTAGTCATCTTGTCCAGATAAAACTCTTTAAAGCGGTGTACCAAACATGGCGAGAGGCCTAAATCAGGCTAACGCGCACCATAAGAGTGGTGATGAATGCCGTGCAAGTTAGCACGTTCAGGGCTTTGACCCCAAATTTGGGTGGCCAAAGACCAAAATGTCTCTATATTAGAGACTACTAGTTTTTCAAAACCCAACGCCTGCCAGGCCTGCTGCAACACCCCCAAAGGGTTTGCCTGATTAAGGGCTTGGGCCCCATTTTGCTTAGAAAGTTTCAAGCCTCTGTTGTCGTAGATGACCGGGACATGCAACATGCTCGGTGCGCTGAGCCCCAACAGTCGGGCCAATAACTGTTGGCGCGCGGTACTACTCAGTAAATCTTCGCCCCGTACGATGTCGGTCACGCCTTGCTGGGCATCATCCACCACTACTGCCAGTTGATACGACCAGATCCCATCCGCACGTTTCAGTACAAAATCACCCACTACGCGGCCCACGTCCTGTTGCTGCACGCCCAGCCAACGGTCTGTAAAGCATACCGTCCCCTCTGGTACCCGCAGCCGCCATGAGTAGGCCAGACGCCCAACGGGTGCACCCGCGCGGCACGTGCCTGCGTACGGACGCTCTGAGTGTGCACTTGCCTCGGGCAGGCTCAATACTGAGTCAGCAATTTCACGTCTGGTACAGCCGCAGGCATACACCTGCTTGGCGGCTAAAAGAGTATCAAAGGCTTGTTGATAAAGGCTTAAGCGCTGCGACTGGTAGGTGACCTCGCGATCCCATTGCATGCCTAGCCCTGATAATTGCTGCAAAATCAGCTCTGCTGCCCCTGGTACCGTTCTGGGTGTGTCTAAGTCTTCAATTCTGACAAGCCACTGCCCTTGGTGGGCGCGCGCATCCAAAAAGCTGGCCATGGCCGCCACGACCGAGCCCGCGTGAAGCGGACCACTCGGGCTGGGTGCAAACCGACCAACGTAGGGCGATGCCGTGCGCAACAAACTTAGTGCAAAAGCCGATCGCCGTCGTCGCGCAGTAATTCTTCAAGGATCAGATGATCTACCTCTGACTCTTGGCTCCAGAGCACCATCAGCGCGATGATTTTGATTTTTTGCAAAGATACCGAACCCTCGGTGGTGGCCAAGGCACGGTCGATCACGATTTCACGTAACGCGGGCGACAAGGCTTCAGTCGCTTCGAGAAAAGTAATAAAGCCAATCGCTTCAGGGTCGAGGTGTTGCTGCTCAAAGTCAGCGTACACGCGCGTGCCGCTACCGGAGGTCTGCGGCAGTTCAACGCACTGTGCAGTGGTTTCGGCCAAGCCCACTAACCAGCCTAACGCGTCGTCGATATCGGTGTGCTCAAAGCCCGCCGCAGCAAGGCGCTTTGCCAACACATCTGCCGACGGACAGGCCTCGGGGGTGTAGTAGTTCTCAAACAGGTAAACCAGAATGTCAAACATAAAGACGGGCTCCTGTTGCTGGCCGGGGCAGGGGGCAC
>JBIIWK010000067.1:0-12822 GCA_044338955.1 Burkholderiaceae bacterium | reverse complement strand
TTGCAATTTACTGACCTGTTACAGCCAGCAAACCTGCGACACTCATTCCAAGCGCCCACACTTATCGGTTGTCAAATTTTTAAAGAACAAGGTATTCGGTACTGCTTGTATTCGTTACTGCCTGTACTCGGTAGAACGTATTATAACCTAGTTTTTAACTTCTAACTTCGGCTTATTTCCTACAACTTGAACCTATCTTTCAGTAAATTGCCGTTAACTAACGGGTTTGCTGCGACTGGCTTTTGCTGCACCCCTGCTTTGGTAGAAGCAGAGAAACGAGATTATGCATGGATTATTTTGCCCTGTCAAACCTAAAGCCGAAATAAATCTGAAATATGGCTTTTTTTTTGATTTATTTTGAATTGCAGTCCAAAAGCAAGGGTTAACCCTTTAATTTTGTGACGAATTGGTGGCGAAATTTTTGCACCTTGGGGGCAATCACAAACTGACAATAGCCCTGTTCAGGGTGAAGCGCAAAATAATCGGCGTGATATTGCTCGGCTGGCCAAAACTTGGCAGCCGAATGCAATTCGGTACAAACCGGGGCATCGTACGCACCAGATGCCTCTAAATGCTTGATGTACTGCTCAACCACCTCTTGTTGCGCCGGATCCTGATAAAACACGGCAGACTGATACTGCGGTCCGACGTCGTTACCCTGACGTCCGGGGGTGGTGGGGTCGTGGGTTGCAAAGAACACCTCAAGCAACGAGGCAAAATCGGCCTGCTTTGGGTCAAATTCGATTTTGACCACCTCGATGTGGCCGGTCTCTTTGCCACATACTTGTTCGTAGGTTGGGTTTTGTACTGAGCCGCCGCAGTAGCCTGACTGTACAGACAGCACCCCTTTCATGGCGGTAAACACCGCCTCGGTGCACCAAAAGCAACCGCCGCCAAAGACGGCCGTCTGAGTGCTAGAGCCTGCCTGAATCGGCTGATTTGTATTTTGCATAAAACTACCTCAAGGTAAGGATCCACTGCGCCAGTTGCAGGGCGTCTTGTTGATTGACATGCGGCTGAGCAGGCATCGGCACCGCCCCCCAGCGCCCTCGACCACCTTGGCGAATAGCGCCAGCCAGGTACTCAAGAGAACCAGTTTGTGCGGCGTGTCTCTGGGCAACCACCTGCAGACTTGGGCCAACCCGTTTGGAATCGAGCTGATGACAACCCAGACAGTTTTTTTTACGGGCCATCTCGAGCCCTGCGTCAAACGACAAAGCAGGGGCAGCCGGCGCCGCAGGTAAAGGCGAAGGTGAAACCGATTGCGCCCCAACATCTTGAAGCGCAATCAAGCTTAAACAGCAGGTCAGGGCCGCCACCAGCCCTGCGTACCTCAGCGCTGTAGACTTATTCGTCAAACGCATCCGTCACAGCTCCGCGGCTCGCTGTACTAGCCAGGCGACCAAACTTAGCCAGTACGCCCCGGTTGTAGCGCGGCTTGGGCTGAACCCAGGTTTTGCGACGCGCAGCAATTTCCGCCTCAGGCACATTCAATTGCAACAGCAGCTGGTGTGCGTCGATGGTGACGGAGTCACCCTCTTTAATCAGACCAATCAAACCACCGACAAACGCCTCGGGCGCAACATGACCAACCACCATCCCCCAAGTGCCGCCCGAAAAACGCCCGTCGGTGATTAAACCAACGGACTCGCCCAAACCCTGACCCACTAGGGCAGAGGTTGGCGCCAGCATTTCACGCATCCCTGGCCCACCTTTAGGGCCCTCATAGCGGATAATTACGATGTCGCCATGCGTAATTTTTTGCGCCATGATGGCCGCCATGGCGTCATCTTCTGAATCAAACACGCGCGCAGGACCCGTGATAACGGGATTTTTGAGGCCAGTAATTTTGGCAACCGCCCCTTCAGGCGAGAGGTTTCCCTTCAAAATCGCCAAATGGCCTTGTTTGTACATGGCGTTACTAATCGGGCGGATGACTTGCTGGCCTGCTGGCGGTTGGTCTGGGACATCTTTTAAAACTTCGGCGATGGTCTTGCCCGAAATAGTCATGCAGTCGCCGTGTAATAAGCCGGCATTGAGCAAAATCTTCATCACTTGCGGCACACCGCCGGCACGATGCAAATCGACTGTCAAAAATTGACCTGAGGGCTTCAAATCGCACAAGACGGGCACGCGTTGACGCACCACTTCAAAATCGTCGATGGTCCAGGGCACTTCAGCAGCGTGCGCGATCGCAAGAAAGTGCAGCACTGCGTTGGTTGAACCACCAATCGCCATAATCACCGAAACAGCATTTTCAAGCGACTTGCGTGTAATGATGTCACGTGGCCGACGATTGTGTCGCACAGCATCCACCAACACCCGCGCAGCTTCGGCTGCGTTATCAATCGCCACCTGATCTTCGTTAGCCAGCGTGCTTGAATACGGCAGCGCCATGCCCATCGCCTCAAAAGACGAGCTCATTGTGTTGGCTGTGTACATCCCGCCACACGAACCCGAACCCGGGATCGCTTTTTGTTCGATCGCCTTGAAGTCTTCTTGACTCATGCGACCCATGGTGAACTCACCGACCGCCTCAAATACCGATACGATATTCAAGTCGCGACCTTTGTGTGAGCCTGGCTTGATTGTGCCACCGTACACGTAGATGCCTGGCACGTTCATGCGCGCGATACCAATCATGCCACCGGGCATGTTTTTATCGCAGCCGCCCACCACCACTACGCCATCCATCCATTGGCCTTGGACAGCGGTTTCAATACAGTCGGCGATCACTTCGCGTGAGACGAGCGAGTATTTCATCCCCTCTGTACCCATCGACATCCCGTCGGAGATCGTAGGGGTACCAAACACCTGTGGATTCGCCTTTGCCTCGCGGATTGCGGCAATCGCAGCGTCAACGAGAGGCTGCAAACCGCTGTTACAAGGCGTAATGGTCGAATGCCCGTTGGCCACGCCAATCATGGGATTCGCGAAGTCGGCTTCTTTGTAGCCCATGCCGTAATACATCGAACGGTTAGGCGCGCGTGTCACGCCCTCGGTAATGTGTTTAGAACGCTCGTTATTTGCCATGAATGAACACCTAAGGATGAATGACGAAAAAATATCAGAATAGCCTTTAAAGCTAACCCTTCTTCGGGCGATCTGTCAAAGCAGATCTCCGGCAAAGCTGAAGGGTTATTATCGGACATCTTTTGACCGGTGGCTCACGATGCTGCAATTTCCTAACTTTGACCCTGTTGCTCTACGCATAGGCCCACTCGCCATTCATTGGTATGGCTTGATGTATCTGGTGGGCTTTGGGTCGGCCTGGTTACTTGGGCGCTGGCGCATCGCGCACGGCAAGTCACGACTCACCGTGCGCGATCTTGAAGACCTTATTTTTTATGGTGTCTTGGGGGTGGTCGCTGGAGGTCGTCTTGGTTACGTGTTGTTTTACAAACCAGCCTATTACATAGCGCATCCGCTCGAAATCGCCTACCTCTGGGAAGGCGGCATGTCTTTTCATGGTGGTTTGCTGGGCGTTTTAGTGATGATGTTTTGGCTTGCGCGCAGTCGCGGCTACAAGTTTTTCGAGGTGGCTGACTTTGTCGCACCACTTATCCCGCTCGCTCTTGCGGCAGGCCGACTCGGCAACTTTATTAACGGCGAGCTTTGGGGCAGACCCAGCACACTCCCCTGGGCGATGGTATTTAGGCAAAGCGGCGACGGCATCGCACGTCATCCCTCTCAGCTGTATCAGCTTGGCCTTGAAGGCTTAGCGCTGTTTGTGCTGGTGTGGTGGTTTGCCAATAAGCCCCGACCAACCGGCCAAGTCAGCGCCGTATTTTTGATCGGCTACGGCGTTTTTAGATTTATCGCTGAATTTGCCCGAGAACCAGATGATTTTTTAGGTTTGCTTGCAGCGGGGATGTCGATGGGACAATGGCTGTCAGTTCCCATGATGTTTGCTGGGATCTGGCTATTTTTTAAGGCGCGCGAACAACGCTAGCGCCAAAACAAAACCTCTGGACGCAAACAAAGAGTCTGCGTGAAAGCCGTAGTACCCAAATAAAAAGCCTGGGTAGAAAGTCTTGCCATCAAGCAACGAGTCTGTGAGGCCACAGACTCGTTGATATAGATGCCCCGCTCGTGCCGTTTAGGCCGGCATCTCGAACCGTAAGTTCAAGTTGGCCGCGATCTGCTAACTTTGAGCGCGTCTGCTAGAGACCCGCATACCCGTCTAGCTATCCCGCAACCTATGTATGCCATAAGCATTGGTTCTGAGAATATATGACCTAGTCACGAACACAGCAGGGACAAACTGTAAACACCTTGTTAGGCATATGAATTAAATGAGTGGCGCGTGTACCAAGCTACGTTACTAAATTGAGCTTGGTTTGGTGCACTTTGGAGTCAGTTCGATTAGAGTGCCTTGGAACTAACTTGGCTAGCGCGCTTTAGATGGCGACTTTGGCAGTGCCGAGTCGAGCATCGCGTTCATGTCGCTAATTCTACGCTTGAAGTCGCCAACAGCCAAACCCCCTAAGGGCCCATCGGGTGCTTTCACCGATAATAATTCGATCGCAACCTGAATCGCTGCCATTACAGCGATACGTTCATTACCTGAAACTTTACCGCTGCCTTGAATACGCCCGGCCAGCTGGCTAATGTGCTGCGCCGCAGCCGTTAAAGCTTGTTTTTCTTCGGGGGGGCAAGCCAAAGAATAATCTCGGCCCAAAATAGAGATGTCAACGCGTTCCATTATTGAGCCTCTTGCTCAGGCGCCGCGGGTGCGCCGGGTAACCGCTCGAGTACGGCTTCGATGCGCTCTCGCGCCTGCGCGGTTGCAGCGCGCAAGGTCAAGACCTCTTGTTCGCGGGATTGAAGTTGGGCCTGCAAACTAGACTGCTCTTGCTTAAAGAGATCGAGCGACCCTTGCAGCGACGCCTGCTCTGATACAAAGGCGTCAACCTTACGTGTGAGCGCTTTAGCCTGCGTCCCTTCTTGTGCCAGCTTAGCCTGCAAAGCGTCGCGCTCTGACTGCGCCTGTGACAAACTGACACGTAAAGTACCCACCTCAGAGGCAAGCTCTTGTGTGTAGGCGATCAGAGTCGCTAAGCGGATTGAAAGTTGATCGAGGTCTTCAAGCATGGCGGTATCGTAAAGCAAAATTGGGCGTTAGGGCGAAACACTTGCTGCGCCACTCTTTCTAGATGATTTGATGCAGAAACATTTATCAAGATAAAACGTAACAGCCACTTCGTTTTGTCAGGTTGCGTTCAGAAACCTATGCTACAGAATCTGCTGCGCGTCTTATTAAGTTACGAAATGTTAATAGTTTGCGCAATTCGGCACATTTTGTAGGCAAATTAACACAAGTCTAGGGAAAACCCCATCGTCTACGGGTAAGTTCAGGGTTTGCATTGAGGCTGCACTCCATTACCATGCAAGCCTTGCTGGTTCTCTGACAAAAATACAAGCAGACGCTGAGTGTCGGCAGAATAACAGTGCGGCCAACGCACAACTTGTTTCAACAAATTTTTAGCATCGCAGTTAAGGAGCTACCCATCATGCAGCTTAGAAATAAACAGGACTTCTGGTCAGGGGTGATGTTCATCCTGCTCGGCCTTGGATTCGCCTGGAAAGCCACCAGTTACTCGATGGGCACTGCCGCCCGAATGGGCCCTGGCTATTTTCCTCATTGGCTTGGCATCATCATGGCCGTTTTAGGCGCGGTGATTTTGTTAGGTTCTTTGCGCCCCAAAGCCGAGAAAACAGAAGTAGCAAAGTTTGACTTCAAGATCTTGGCCATTATTATTTCGGCCATCGTTCTCTTTGGTCTCCTGCTGCGCCCGATGGGCCTGATTTTCTCTCTGTTCTCATTGGTGACAATCGCCAGCTTCGCCAGTCACGAGCACAACTGGAAAGTCACCGGTTTAAATGCGCTCTTCTTGACAGTGCTGTGCTGGCTGTCGTTTGTTAAAGGCCTCAAGTTGGTGTTCCCAATTTGGCCCGCCTTTCTTGGTCTGAACTAAGGAGCACCTGTTCATGGACTTATTTAATAATTTGATGATGGGTTTTGGCGTCGCTTTCACGCCTGAAAACCTGACCTACGCATTGCTAGGCTGTTTGCTAGGCACCTTGGTGGGCGTGTTGCCTGGTTTGGGCCCTGTTCCAACGATCGCGATGCTACTGCCGATTACGTACGTACTTCCACCAATTGCCGGTCTCATTATGTTGGCCGGTATTTACTACGGTGCGCAATATGGTGGCTCAACCACCGCCATTCTTGTGAACCTCCCGGGTGAAACCTCTTCGGTGGTGACGACACTTGACGGACATGCTATGGCTAAAAACGGCCGTGCAGGTGCGGCGCTGTCGATTGCTGGCTTGGCTTCGTTTTTTGCAGGTAGCGTTGCAACACTGCTGTTAGCAGCGTTTGCTCCACCGCTGGCTGAAGTTGCGTTTAAGTTCGGTCCTGCCGAATACTTTTCGCTAATGGTACTTGGCTTGGTGGGCGCAGTGGTGCTGGCGTCTGGCTCGCTAATTAAAGCAATTTGTATGATCTTGTTGGGCCTGTTGCTCGGCATGGTCGGCACCGACGTCAACTCAGGTGTCGCCCGCTTTGACTTTGGCGTACCCGAGCTGCAAGACGGATTGGATTTTGCGATTGTTGCGATGGGTGTGTTCGGCTTTGCAGAGATCATGAGCAATCTTGAGCTCAGGGAAAACCGCACTGAGATCGCCTCAAAGATCGGTTCTTTGTATCCCAACATGCAAGAATTCAAAGAAGCCTGGCCAGCAGTTGTCCGCGGCACGGCCTTGGGGTCAATGCTTGGGATTCTGCCAGGCGGTGGCGCTGTGCTTTCATCATTTGCCTCGTACACCCTCGAAAAGAAAGTGTCGCGTAATCCAGAGCGTTTCGGCAAGGGTCATCCTGCCGGTGTGGCGGGCCCTGAGGCCGCCAACAACGCGGGCGCTCAAACTTCGTTCATTCCTCTGCTGACACTCGGCATTCCAAGCAACGCTGTGATGGCGCTGATGGTTGGGGCTATGACGATTCACAACATTCAGCCTGGTCCACAAGTAATGACCAGCCATCCGCAGCTGTTTTGGGGCTTGATTGCTTCAATGTGGATCGGTAACCTGATGTTAGTCGTGCTGAACCTGCCGCTTGTTGGTATTTGGGTGAAACTGCTCAAAGTCCCTTACAAGATTTTGTTCCCGGCGATTCTGGTGTTTTGTACCATCGGTGTGTATTCACTGAACTACAACACTTTTGACATCATGACGACCTCATGCTTTGGCATCATCGGTTATGTTTGGGCCAAACTGAAGTGCGAAGGCGCGCCATTACTGTTGGGCTTGGTACTTGGCCCACTGATGGAAGAAAACTTCCGCCGAGCCTTGCTGTTGTCACGCGGTAACTACGGCACGTTCCTTGACCGTCCGCTCTCGGCCTCGTTGCTTGGTGTTGCTGCAATTCTGGTGATCATCGTGGCGCTGCCTTCCATCAAGAAGAAGCGTGAACAGGCCTTCGTAGAAGAGTAAATGAATGTCAAGCATCAATAGCAAAACCTACGAACCCTCGACCCCTACCAAAGTCGCTTTTATCGGACTAGGGGTAATGGGGCTGCCAATGGCTGGGCATCTGGCGACAGCCGGTCATGACGTCACGGTCTACAACCGCAACACACAAAAGGCGCAAGCCTGGGTCAAAGAGTTTGGGGGCCGCGCTTGCGCCACCCCTCGCGAGGCAGCCCAGGGCGCGCAGATCGTGTTTGCATGCGTAGGCAATGACGACGACTTGCGTAGCGTCGTGCTTGGCGCTGACGGTGCCTTTGCAGGTATGTCTGCGGGTGCAACCTTTGTCGATCACACGACGGCTTCAGCTTTGATTGCGCGTGAACTCAGCGCGTTAGCCAAGCAAAAGTCGTTGCGCTTTATCGACGCTCCGGTTTCGGGTGGTCAGGCTGGTGCAGTCAACGGCATGCTGACCGTTATGTGCGGTGGTGATGCGGCCGAGTTTGATGCTGTCAAAAATGTCATCGCTGTCATGGCACGCGCGGTCACCCTAGTGGGCCCAGCGGGTGCGGGTCAGTTGGCCAAGATGGTAAATCAGATTTGTATCGCTGGCCTAGTACAAGGTCTGTCTGAAGGCATCGCCTTTGGGCAAGCTGCCGGCCTAGACATGAAGCAAGTCATTGAGGTTATCGGTAAGGGTGCGGCACAAAGCTGGCAAATGGATAATCGTGGCGCCACCATGGTGGACGATAAGTTCGAATTTGGCTTTGCGGTTGATTGGATGCGTAAAGATTTAGGTTTAGTGATGGACGAGTGCAACCGAAACGGCGCACGTGTTCCAAGCATTGCTTTAATTGATCAGTTTTATGCCGACGTTCAACAAATGGGCGGCGGCCGTTGGGATACTTCTAGCTTGATTAAGCGCCTGCGTTAAAAAAGGCTGCGATCATCAGCTAGGGTGAGCAGTGCAGCGATGCACTGCTTTTTTTTGCCTGACAATCGGGCGAAAAGGTTGGCCACGGAGATACCTGCCAGACTTGTTCGAGCTTTGCTGAGTCCTTAGTCACGGATCTAGCTGCTGACTTAGCTACAGATCTAGCTACTGAATGACTTAGCTACGGATCTAGCTACTGAATGACTTAGCTACGGATCTAGCGGCTGACTTAGCCAGAGGCATTTCTGCGAAGTTGGCTAAGGGGTTTGTTCAGGCAAAACTTGTATCGCGGTTTGCTCTGCAAGATCTTGCCCGCGCTTAAAAATTAAAGGCGACAGTTCATTCAGCGCCAGCGTGTAGACCTCGCGTTTGAACCCGATGACATCATCAAGCGAGACCCAGTAGGGGCTCCAGCGCCAGGCATCAAATTCAGGGTGCGGAGTGGCCCGCAGGCACACGTCGGTGTCGCGCCCAAGCATTCGCAGCAGAAACCAAATCTGCTTTTGTCCTTTGTAATGCCCGCGTGATTCGCGCCGAATAAAGGTATCGGGCACGTCATAACGCAACCACTCGCGCGTACGTCCTAAGATGCGGACATGGTCAGGCAATAGGCCGACCTCTTCGTGAAGTTCGCGCAGCATCGCTTGCGAAGGGCTTTCGCCCTGATTGATGCCACCTTGCGGAAACTGCCAAGCATGTTCCCGTATGCGCTTGCCCCAAAAGACCTCGTTTTTTTGATTGACGAGGATAATCCCTACATTTGGACGGTAGCCTTCGCGATCAAGCATGGCCACTCCCTGCGAATTCAATACAATGCAGATGATTATACGTACCTGTTGGGCAATATGCCCTAATAAAATTTAGCTCCTATCCCATGCGCGCATCAGCCTTTCATATCAGCACCCTAAAAGAAGCCCCTAACGACGCCGAAATCACTAGCCATCAGTTAATGATGCGCGCGGGATTAATACGCAAACTGGCCGGTGGCATTTACAGCTACATGCCTTTAGGCTTGCGCGTCATACGTAAGATCGAAAATATTATCCGCGAAGAGATGAACGCCGCAGGGGCGCTCGAGCTCTTAATGCCCGTGGTGCAGCCCGCCGAGCTGTGGGTAGAATCGGGTCGCTGGGAGCAATATGGCCCCGAACTATTGCGCATGAAAGACCGACACGGTCGCGACTTTGTGTTGCAGCCTACCTCCGAAGAGGTCATCACCGATATCGCGCGCAACGAAATTCAAAGCTGGCGCCAGTTGCCGGTCAATTTTTATCATATCCAAACGAAGTTTCGCGACGAGCGCCGCCCGCGCTTCGGTGTGATGCGTGGACGCGAGTTCACGATGAAAGACGCCTACTCGTTTGATCGCGACGTGGCTAGCGCGCAAAAAAGCTACCAAATTATGTTTGACGCGTACATGAAGATTTTTGAACGCATGGGGCTGACCTTCAGAGCCGTCTCGGCCGACACAGGGTCGATTGGGGGTTCACAGAGCCACGAGTTTCAAGTGATTGCCGATATTGGCGAAGATTTGATCGTATACGACCCCGCCTCAGACTACGCCGCAAATATTGAGCTTGCTGCAGCGCCCTGCCTGCTTGAGCAGCGGGCCGCCCCAACCGCGGCCCTGAAGCTTGAGCCAACCCCGAACGCTGCCAAATGCGAGGCCGTAGCTCAATTGCTGGGTGTAGCACTCACTCAAACCATCAAATCCATCGTGCTCGCAACCGATCTCAAAGATCAACCCAGTCAAGTTTGGCTACTGTTGTTGCGCGGCGATCACGAACTCAACGAGATTAAGGCGGGCAAGATCCCCGGACTCGATCACGGCTTTAGATTTGCCACTGAAACTGAGATTGTTGAACACTTTGGCTGCAAACCAGGGTACTTAGGCCCTGTCCATACAAAACTGCCTGTCAAAGTGATTGCCGATCACACCGTTGCCAACATGCATGACTTTATTTGCGGCGCCAACCAAGAAAATGCTCACCTGAGCGGCGTGAACTGGGTGCGCGACCTGCCCGAGCCAGATTTAGTGACCGACTTGCGTAATGTCGTCGCAGGCGACCGCGCGCCCTCAGGCAAGGGCCCGTTAGCGATTCAACGCGGCATTGAAGTTGGCCACGTGTTTTACCTCGGCACAAAATACTCTGAAGCCTTGAAGGCGACCTTTCTTGACGAAACTGGCAAGCCAGCGCTGATGGAGATGGGTTGCTACGGGATCGGCGTGACCCGCTTAGTCGGTGCAGCAATCGAACAAAATCACGACGCCAAAGGCATTATTTGGCCACGCGCACTCGCCCCCTTCGAAGTGGTGATTTGCGGGGTTGGCTGGGGTAAAAGCGAAGAGGTGCGCAGCGCCTGCGAGGCTATTTATGCTTCGCTCAAAGCGCAAGGGGTGGATGTCATTCTGGATGATCGCGACCTGCGTCCGGGCATCATGTTTGCCGAGTGGGAGCTCATTGGCCCGCCCATCAGAATCACAGTGGGCGATCGCGGCCTCAAAGACGGTGTCGTTGAACTGTTGTGCCGCACCGAGAGCGAAGCCACACGTGTCGCGCTTGCAGACTGCACCACGCAAACGGTCGCACGGCTGTCGCAGGTGTAAAGCTTGGGGACAAAGTGACAAGCGCTCACCCGTCGTCAAAAAGAGGCTTAGCGATGCAACCGCAACCGCAGGCGTTTAAGCACAGCTTTGCCATACGCGTTTACTATGAAGATACCGATATGGGCGGCGTTGTGTTTTACGCCAACTACCTAAAGTTCATGGAGCGCGGTCGCACCGAATGGCTGCGGGCAGTCGGCGTTAACCAGTCAGAACTCGCCACGCAAGAGCAACGCGGGTTTATGGTGACCGCGCTAGACATTCGCTACCTCAAGCCTGCACGACTCGATGACTTGTTACAAATTGAAAGCGTCGTCACACGGATGGGCCGAGCTTCGTTACACTTCCACCAGACGATTTGCTGTGATGGTGAACTTTTGACGCAAAGCAATATCCAAGTATGTTGTGTAGAAACCGTTAACATGCGGGTCGCAGCGATCCCTCAATCAGTACGAACAAAATTTGCAGTAACTATTCAGGAATAAGTGATGCCAACTACCTCTGACATGTCGATGCTCTCGCTGGTCTTAAATGCCAGCATCCCTGTGCAACTGATCATGCTGCTCTTAATTGTGGTCTCGGTGATTTCCTGGACTTTCATTTTTTCGAAACGCGCCACGATTAAAAAGTCGTTGGCGCAAACACGTCGGTTTGAAGATGACTTTTGGTCGGGTGGCGATTTAAACGGCCTGGATCAGTCGATTGCCGGGCGTTTAAACGAGAGCGGTGCCTTAGCCCGTATTTTTCATGCCGGCATGGAAGAGTTTGCCAAGGCGCGTCGGGCAGGCGCCACGCCCGCCACGGCACCCACGCTTGATGGCGCACGTCGTGCCATGCGCGCCGCCTTTCAACGCGAGATGGATGAACTCGAGTCGCATCTGAACTTCTTGGCCTCAACCGGCTCTGTGAGCCCGTATGTGGGTCTGTTAGGCACTGTATGGGGCATTATGCACGCGTTTGTAGGCTTGGCCAATGTGCAGCAGGCTACGCTTGCCTCGGTTGCACCTGGCATTGCCGAAGCGCTGATTGCCACGGCCATCGGCCTGTTCGCTGCCATCCCTGCCGTGGTGGCCTACAACCGCTATACCCATGATATCGATCGTCTGTCGATTCGCTTTGAAACCTTTGTCGATGAGTTCTTGAACATTCTGCAGCGGCAGGTGCGCTAATGTCGTCGGTACGCTCCAGTTCTGGGCGCTCGGGTCGTCGTCTAAAAAACGAGATTAACGTTGTGCCGTACATTGACGTAATGTTGGTGTTGCTAATTATTTTTATGGTCACGGCACCTTTAATCACCCCCGGCGTCATCGAACTACCCTCTGTGGGGCAAGCCGCCAATGTGCCGCTCACACCGCTCGAGATCCAAATCAACGAAAGCGGCAAAATCGAATGGCGCAAACGCGAATCGGGTCAAACCTTCAAGCCGGTTGAGCGCAACGCGTTAGCGCAAACCATCTTGTCAGAGCTTAAGCCCGACCAGCCGGTAGTCATTGGCGCAGACGGAAAAGTCCCGTATGACGTGGTCATGAAAGTCATGGAAGATTTGCGTAAAAACGGAGTCACAAAGCTTGGTTTACTGGTTGATCAAAAAGGCAATACAGCTCCTGCGCCTAACGCCAAGCCCGTAAAACGTTAGCCCCCGTTATGTTGAACTCGCCTAAGCGCCTTTCGCACTGATGCCGCCTCGTCACCCTAAATTGGTACGCGGTCCGATTCTGCCCCCGCGGCAGGCGATGAACTTGCGCGCGCTTGGCTTAGCACTGCTGGCTCATTTTATCTTAGTGCTGATGCTAGTACTGGGCCTTGACTGGAAAAC
>JBIIWK010000303.1:0-3767 GCA_044338955.1 Burkholderiaceae bacterium | reverse complement strand
CGGGGGTCGATCGAGGCGTTCATAGGCGCGTGAGGCTTTCTAATAGTCGTTATTCGGCAATTCGATCATTTTAGAGATAACTACGCAGCATGGGGTGCTTTAAATGTAGGGTAAAAGAGCTATTTGCAGCATAAAAATCTGTAATACTATGTTTTATCGAAATAAAAAACTAAAAATATTGATTTATGAAGCTAGACACAATTGATCTAAAAATTCTACAAGAGTTACAACTCGATGGAGCGCTCTCAAACATTGAGTTGGCCAGGAGAGTTCATTTAAGTCCATCGCCCTGCCTAGCCCGCGTGCGCGCGCTTGAAAGTGCTGGTGTCATTGATCGCTATGTTGCACTGGCTAGCGCGGCTGCGCTCGGCCTTGGCCTCAATGTGTTCATCAGCATCAGCTTAACCAGCCAAAGCAAAGAATCACTAGCCCACTTCGAACAACGCATTTGTGAACACGACGAGGTCATGGAGTGCTACCTCATGACCGGCGACAGCGACTATTTGATTCGTGTCGCGGTGGCCGACATCGGGGCCCTCGAAAAATTTATCCTTGAGCAGCTCACCCCGATCCCTGGCATTGAAAAAATCCGTTCTAGCTTTGCTTTAAAGCAAGTGCGTTATAAAACAGCCTTGCCCTTACCGAGTGCACAGCGCTAAGCTAGATGCTTGAGCTGTTAACGTTCGTTTTGGATACATAATGTTTAAAAAAATCGCCCTCTGCCTTGGTATTTTTGCGACCAATATCGCGCTCGCGTGTACCGCCATTGATATTCAAACGAAGGATGGTGTCGTGATCGCGGGGCGCACGATGGAGTGGGCCTTTGATATGCAGTGGCAAGTGTTGAGCCTGCCTGCGGGCACACCTTATCAAATGACTGCGCCGGCTGGGCTAAAGCTTGCCGCACTGCCGATGAAGACAAAATATGCCGTGGTCGGAATTGGTCCTGGGATTATTCCGGGTAACACGCTTCTTGAAGGTCAAAACTCAGCGGGTATGGGTTTTAGCGGTAACTTTTTGCCTGGCTTTACCAAGTATCAAACGGTTGAGCCGCAAGATAAAGAATATATTTCTATTCTGGATTTTGGCACCTGGGCCTTGGGTAATTTTGCCAATGTTGCGGAGATTAAGGCTGCCTTACCAAAGATTAAAGTCTGGGCAGATGATTCAATTGCTGCGGGCCCAACACCGCCAACTTTACACTTTATCTTTACGGATAAAAGCAATGACGGACTGGTCGTTGAATACGTTGATGGGCAACTTAAAATGTATCCCAATGCTGCGCATGTGTTGACCAATGCCCCGACCTACGATTGGCATCTAACCAATTTGCGCAACTATGTGAACCTGAGTGTGCTCAGTGGTGCAACGGTGAAAGTTGGCAGCGCGAATGTGACCGAGCTCGGGCAGGGCTCTGGCATGGTCGGCCTTCCTGGCGACTACACGCCACCGGCGCGTTTTGTGCGTAGCGCCTTTTTAAGGCACTATGCCACCCAGCCAATTAACGCGCAAGAGGGGGTTCAGCTGATGGGGCACATGCTAAATAATGTCGACATACCCATTGGCATTTCCGCGACGAAAAGTGGCAACAACGTCGTGTCCGACTACACCCAATGGGTAGCGATTAAAGATCTGACGAACAATAAGATGTACATCACAGACTACGCCCATCGCTTGAATTACGTGGCGTTGGATTTGCCCAAACTGTTTGCGCAAACGGTACCTACCAAAATCTTGGTGAGCGCGTTGCCTTACCCCGCGGCTCCTGATGCGACGGCAAGTTTGTTAAAGTAATATGCCATAAGTTTGAGTGTCGGCCTGCTGGTTGTTTAGGTGAGGCTGCCACACCAAGAGTTCAGCGTTTACATACGTCTGGTCACGCAGGTTAGCGAGATCAGGCAAAGTGGTTCAATTTCATTCACTGCATAAGACAAAAAAGGTTGAGACATGAGTAGTCAAACAGCGCCAAATGATAGCCAGACACACGCTTGGCAAGACGATATCTTTAATGTTTTGAAAAAAGGGGGCGTTAAACAAGTGTCATACGTGCCCGATGCTGGTCACGCTCATGTGATTCGGCGTATCCACGCTGATCCCGATATGCGTGGCATCGTCTTGACCACCGAAGAAGAAGGCGTCGCGATTGCTGCGGGTGCTTGGTTGGGCGGTGACCGTCATGCGCTACTGATGCAGAGTAGCGGCGTGGGTAACTGTATCAACATGATGTCTTTGCTCGAGAGCTGCCGTTTTCCGTTTTTGACGCTCGTTACCATGCGTGGTGAGTATGCTGAGTTCAACCCTTGGCAAGGTCCGATGAGCAAAGCGACGCAAGGTGTGATGGAACTCATGGGCATCAAGGTATACCGTGTAAGTAAGCCTGATGAAGTCGAAGATGTTGTCAGCGCAGCCCTGGATTCGGTATTTGAAGCGGGTGAGCGTGTTGCGATTTTGTTGTCGCAAAGTTTGATCGGTCGAAAAAAATGGGTGCGTAATTAAGCGCTCGCAGATCATTTCAATCTCAATACGATAACTCTTCACGATAGGAAACATCATGAGCAATATTCAAGCTTTTTCTGGAACGATCGAGCGCCGCGCTTTTGTTAAAGAACTCATCAGTCTGTGTCCCGATGCCCTGGTGGTTGGTGGTCTGGGTTCATCGACCTACGATATGTTCGCGGCAGGTGATCGCGATCAAAACTTTTATCTGTGGGGCGCGATGGGTGGCGCGGCCGCAATTGGCCTGGGCCTTGCCCTGGCGCAACCAAACAAATCAGTTTTGGTGATCACCGGCGACGGCGAGCAGTTGATGGGGTTAGGGGCGCTGGCAACGATCAACGCGCAGCAACCAAAAAATCTCACTATTGTCGTGCTCGATAACGGCCACTTTGGCGAAACTGGTATGCAACACAGCCATAGCAGTCTGGGCACAGACCTGACTGCTGTCTCAAAGGCCTGCGGTATCGCGAATTCGTTCAAAGTCAAAGACGCGGGCGAGGTCAAAATGATTCAACAGAACGTGTTGGCCCGCGCTGGCGTGGCTTTTGCACAAGTTTATGTCAGGGCCGATGACTTGCCACGTGCCTTGCCATCGCGTGATGGTGTACATATTAAAAATCGCTTTCGCCAAACGCTTGGCTTAGCGCCGCTGTAGTAAGTTGACAGCTAGGGCATTGATGTCAAGCACTAGACTCAGTTTGTTTGTCAGTGTGTCGCCTCAATGCCCTTTGCCGTGCAGCATCGCCTTAGACACTAGTGTCTAAGGCGATAACGATGCATGGGTGAAGTGATGCGCGTTTCTTTTCAATTTACGACCGGAAGCCTAAAAATGAAAAACATTTCCAAAAAATACTTGATGGCGGGGTTGCTTTCGTTATTGGCAACGTTTCCGGTTGCTAGTTCGGCGGCCTGGCCGGATGATCAGACCATCGAACTTGTGGTGGGCTTTGCGCCCGGCGGTGGTACTGATTTAATGGCGCGTGCGTTGGTTCCTTTTGTTGAAAAAAAACTAGGTGGCAAGGCACGTATCGTGGTGGTCAATAAGCCGGGGGCGGGTGGTGAGATTTCGTCAGCGTATATCGCTCGCGCGAAACCAGATGGCTACACAATCGGTTTTATTAACGTGCCCGGGTTTGTATTTATCCCGATGTACAAACAATCTTCATACCAAACCGACGATTTAAAAATTATCGCGCGCATCGTTGACGACCCGGCGGTATTAGTCGCGCGCAAGGATTCGAAATATAAAACCTTGCCAGAATTGTTAGCGG
>JBIIWK010000066.1:0-12840 GCA_044338955.1 Burkholderiaceae bacterium | reverse complement strand
TCGGCGACCTATTGTCAGCATGAAGAAATAACAAATGCACAACACTTTGGCCACCATGGTCATGAACACAAAGATGATCAACAGTCATTATCTAAGTTGAAATTTTCTACTGGCGATAGCGATTGCACGGTTTGCCATACAGGGTGTCTTGCTGCATTGAGTACTTTGGCACCATCAACGATCGTGCTTGCTACACTCGTTGTCAACTCCTCACGATCCATTCACGCTACTTCGCCACCAGCCCTTCAACCTGAACGCCCCAACTGGCTCGTCTCTGCTTAATCGGCAGAGCTGGCGTAATCACCTAGCGCTTTTTAAGCGTCTGTAGCTTCAGGCTAGCAGACGACACGGCCCTTTTTGGGCTCTGCTCTGCCGATTCTCTTTATTTCATTTTTAAATGGAGAATCGGATGCGTCAAAAAAATCCTTTAGTTACTTCCCCTGGCAGATACATCGCTAGGATGTTTATATTGTGTATATTTTTTAACTCTGCTTTGTGGGCTCAACAAGCACAGTTCAACAATACTGATACACCCCTTGACCTGAAACAAGCCTTCGAACTGGCGTGGGATCGCCAACCTGAAGCCAAGTCAGCCACACTTCGTCGTAATGCCGCACAAGCCAGGCAAGAAGTTGCCAACTCGTGGACTGCAGAACCACCTTCGTTAGATCTCTTTACACAGTCCGACCAGGTGACTGGTGATCAGGGTCGAAGAGAGTACGTGGCGGGCGTGACTCTACCTCTCTGGTTGCCAGGTGAACAATCGCGAGCAAGTGAGCTTGCAGGTGCTGAACTGCGTTCAGTGAGCAGTCGTGTCAGTGCTGCACAGCTTCGCACTTCACAGAACCTTAGAACCGCATGGTGGGACTGGCAACGCGCAAGAGATGAGACGGCACTAGCTAACGCCAGAGTCGTAAACGCTAAGAAACTGGCGGCTGACGTAAGACGTAGAGTGAACGCTGGTGATCTTGCACTATCTGATCAGCATCAAGCGAGTGGTGCACTTGCCTCTGCTGAGGTGGCCCAAGCAGAGTCAGAAAGCCGCTTAGCGAGTGCAACCCAACATCTTCGGTCATTGACTGGCGTATTGCCAAACTCAAATGTAAAGCAAACACCAGAGCGGATGCCTGCTCTACCAGCTGACTTTACTAAACTCGATGCGAATCATCCTGCAGTTAAGGAGTTATTTGATCGCGCTCAAGTTGCTCGCCGCACCGCAGATCTTGCAAGTGCACAAAACTGGAAAAATCCTGAAGTTTTCCTTGGTACGACACGGGAAAGAGGGGTTTACGGAGAGTCGTGGCAACAGTCAATCACGCTAGGCGTACGAATACCGTTCGGCTCAGGAAGTCGTGACAGGGCAAGGATAGGACAAGCTCAAGCGGAAGCTTTGGAATCAGAGTCGCAGATGCGGTTAGAGCAAGAGCGACTTGCCGCCGATCTTGAAGCATCAAAAATTCTTGTCGAGTCTACGCGTTTGCAATTAGTGGCTGCCGAAAAACGCGCTCGACTAGCACAAGAGTCACGCGTTTTCTTTGAGAAATCTTTCCGCCTTGGCGAAACAGATTTACCTACCCGCCTACGAATTGAGCTTGAGTCTGTAGAGGCGCAACGCGGTGCAAGCCGAGCCCGAATTGATCTAGCAGCAGCTGTGTCTACGCTACGTCAAAACCTTGGCTTACTTCCAGAATGATACTGAGGAGCAATTAATGAAAGTTTTTTATAGCCTGACTTGCACACTTTTTTTAAGCTTTATTACCCCGCTGGCTTTTTCTGGTGAAGGTCATTCGCACGGAAACACACCAACCGCAGTACCGAGCATGAATATGCTGCGATTCTATGCAATATCCGAGGATTTCGAACTCGTTGGCGTGGTTAATCAAAAGCAACTTATCCTTTATTTGGATCACCACAAAGACGGTAGCCCGGTATTGAACGCAAAGCTCAATATTGAAATTGATGGCGTACAAGTTCCCGTCACTCGTATTGACGAGGGTGAGTTCGAAGTTCTACTAACGAAAGAACTACCCCAGGGCACAACAAATATCTTGGCAACCGTCATCGCCGGATCAGTCAGCGATCTGTTAACCGGAACAATTGATGTGCATGCGCCAGACGCCTTGGAATCGCAAGGAGCGAGCACGTACTGGAAACAATATGTTTTTTGGTTTGGAGCCTTGGCGGTAGGTTTTTTACTGCTCTTACTGATGATTCAACGGGTGCGACATTCACGTCATGATCGCAATGGAGATATCGCATGAAAATTCAATTCCCTAAGTTGTTGACAGTATTGTATTTTTTGTTTTTCTCGTCGATCGTATTGGCAGGAGAAGGCCACGACCACGGAGCGGCCCCTATCTCTGAAAATACTGGAGGTCCAAAGCGGCTTCCTGATGGGACAGTATTTGCCCCTAAGCCAACGCAAAGGCAAATCGGAGTCAGGACGATCCTAGTCACAAAGGATAATTTGTCACGGGCGGTAGAGCTAAATGCTACGGTTGTGATGAATCCTAATTTTGGTGGAAAAGCACAAACAATCGTTGCCGGACGCGTGACTCCCGGCCCGCAAGGATTCCCTCTACTAGGGCAGAAAGTGCAAAGAGGAGACATACTGGTTTATGTCGTTTCAGAGGCCACTCAAACAAATAAGTCTTTAGCAGAAACTCGTCTGCAACGTCTTCGCCAGTTAACGGATACGGTACCGCGCAAGGTGATTGATGAAGCTGAGGCTGCGGTAGCAAATGAGGAAGTGCGATCACCAGTCACTGGCTTCATTGCTTCATCAAACGTCGTCTCTGGTCAGGTAGTGGATTCGCGAGAAACTTTATTTGAAATCGTTGATCCAGCGCGACTGCTGATCGAAGCCCTTACATTTGATTTAAGTATTGCAAACGATATTGCTCACGCGTACATCAAAGTTGCTGATCAAAGTATTCCGCTTAACCTTATTGGTGTGGGCCGTGTGATGCGTGGGCAAGCAGTACCAATTGTTTTTAGCTTAAGCAGCATACCCTCAACAAGCTTGGCAATTGGGCAGCCTGTCAAAGTATTTGCACAAAATACCCAGACAGTTAAGGCGTATCGCTTGCCAGTGACTGCCTTGATGAAAAATCCGGCCAATCAAAATATTGTTTGGATTAAAAAGACGCCCGAACAATTTGAACCAAGAGCGGTCACGGTTGAACCATTGGATGGAGCGAACGTAGCAATTACTTCTGGGCTGAATGATGGCGAGCTTGTCGTTGTGCGAGCCGCCACACTCATCAATCAGATTCGATAAGGATGCCATAACATGTTTAAGTGGATACTTGTCTATAGTCTCTCAAATAGATTGCTCGTTCTTGTTGCGAGTCTCGTTCTTATGGTCTACGGTGCTTTCACTCTTTCGCGCACCCCGGTAGATGTATTTCCAGATCTCAATAAACCGACTGTGACCATCATGGCCGAGGCCGGAGGCATGGCTGCTGAAGAGGTTGAGCAGCTCATCACTTTTCCATTAGAGACCACCATGAATGGTCTTCCTGGAGTTGAAAGCATTCGCTCGGTCTCTAGTGCTGGCCTATCTTTCATTTACGTCACTTTTGACTGGAGCACTGAAATTTTTCGCGCAAGGCAAATGGTGACTGAGCGACTTTCTTCAATGGAACAGAGTTTGCCGTCAGGCGTAGTGCCAAGAATGGGGCCGATCAGTTCCATTATGGGAGAAATTATGCAGATCGCTATCCCAATTGACACTGCAAAAATATCTTCGATGCAGGTTCGTGAGTATGCGGATTGGGTACTTAGACCGAGATTGATGGCTATTTCTGGCGTAGCTCAGGTTATCCCGATCGGAGGCGAAGTCCGTCAATTTCAAGTCCAGCCCAACACAGTACGCATGTTTGAACTTGGAATTTCTCATGAGCAGCTAGAAAAGGCACTCAAGGGATTTTCATCCAATACCTCAGGAGGATTTCTTGAACTCAATGGTCGCGAGTACTTAATCCGTAACCTTGGTCGTACTTCTCGCCTTGAAGATCTTAGGACTCTTTCGTTACCCGGTCTAAATGGTCAGCTAATTTTATTGCAACAAATCGCAGAGGTTACTTTTTCTCCTGCTATCAAGCGAGGAGATGCCGGTTTCGAAGGCAAGCCAGCAGTTATTTTGGGCGTACAAAAACAACCGACGGCTGACACAATTAAAGTGACCCGTTTGATCGAAGCCGCTCTGGCAGACATGAAACAGTCATTACCTGCTGGCATGGACTCACCCAAGGTGACATTCCGTCAAGCTAGCTTTATTGAAGCGTCAATAAACACCTTACAAGGAAAGTTAATTGGAGCCTCGCTATTTGTTGCTGTTATTTTATTTTTCTTTTTAGGGACGTTACGTCCAACGGTGATTGCTCTGACAGCAATTCCTGTTTCGATTTTTGTCACGGGGCTCGTATTTAAATATTTTGGACTTTCAATTAATACGATGACCCTCGGAGGGCTAGCAATCGCGATTGGTGGATTGGTTGATGATGCTGTTGTGGATGTCGAAAACATCATGCGCCGACTGAAAGAAGATCGGGCAAAGCATCCGCAAAATCAACTAAACATTCTCGAGTTAGTTGTGCGTGCTTCGCTAGAAGTTCGATCAGCAATTTTATATGCAACCGTAATTATTGTTCTTGTGTTTTTGCCTTTGTTTGCACTCCCGGGTATGGAAGGACGTTTATTTGTTCCCCTTGGCATTGCATTTATTGTGTCCACGCTTGCATCGTTGGTGGTGTCAGTCACGGTTACGCCTGTACTTTCCTACTACTTACTGCCTAGTATGAAAAATTTGAATCATGGCGACACCAGATTGCTTGCTTGGTTGAAAAAGAAGTATTACTTTTGGTTGCAGGGTGTGCTCAATTATCCTAGGTCGGCAATTATTGTGGGTGCCGTAGCCGTATTGTCATCGATGGTTGCTTTACCCTTTTTTTCAAAGACATTTTTGCCGCCCTTTAATGAAGGCACTTTGCTGGTTGGTTTGCGTCTTAATCCAGGAGTGACTTTGGCAGAGAGCTCCTCTCTCGCTCGAAAGGCTGAAACGCTCGTTAAACAAGTTCCGGAGGTCATTCACGTAGGCCGTCGAAGCGGTCGCGCTGAACTGGACGAACACGCTGAAGGAGTGCATGTAAGCGAGTTGGATATTGGTTTGAAGCCGGCTGGCGAACTGACTCGTTCAATGGGAGAAATATCTGCAGATATTCGATCTAAGCTGATCAATTTGCCGGCAGCTATATCTGTGGGGCAGCCAATTTCTCATCGAATTGATCATATGCTTTCGGGAGTACGGTCTCAAATTGCAATCAAGATTTTTGGCGATGATCTGGATACTTTGCGGGGACAGGCCGATTTGTTGCGATCAAAGTTAAGTAGCATATCAGGCATGACAGATCTTGAAATTGAAAAACAAGTTTTGTCACCACAAATTAAGATCAGAATTGACTATGCCGCAGCAGCACAATACGGTTTGTCTACACCTCAGGTTTTAAGCACTCTTCAAAGCCTGATTGAAGGTGAGAAGTTGGCTCAAATCGTAGAGGGGAGTAGAAGCTTTGCTCTGGTTTTGCGACTTCCAGAGTCGTCTCGCTCTTTCGATGGACTTGGAAAAATTCTTATCGAAACACCAAATGGAAGAATCCCCCTAAATAAAATCGCGACGATTGAGGATGGTGACGGCCCCAATCAGATCAGTCGAGATGATGGAAAGCGACGAATTGTTCTTTCTGCTAACGCGCAAGGACGTGCTCTTTCAGACATTATTGAGGATGTTCGAAAGGTCGTCGCTGAATCCAAGCTCCCCGAAGGCTATTTCATAACGTTGGGTGGACAGTTTCAAGCACAGGAAGAGTCATCCCGCTTAGTTGGCTTGCTATCGCTTGTTTCATTAACCCTAATGTTTCTTGTTCTTTATAGCCGCTATCAATCCGTCACGTTATCAGTGCTAATCATGTCGAATATCCCACTCGCTCTTGTAGGTGCGGTCTTGGGTCTTTGGATTTCAGGGCAACCAATGTCAATCGCCGCTCTGATCGGCTTCATTACACTGGCCGGAATCTCTGTGCGTAACGGCATTTTAAAAGTCAGTCATTACATTAATCTAATGCGAGTTGAAGGAGAAAACTTTGATCATAAGATGATTTTGCGCGGGTCGATGGAACGTTTATCGCCTGTGTTGATGACTGCCCTGGTGACTGCCTTTGCGCTTGCCCCTCTACTTTTTGAAGCAGAGCGTCCGGGGACAGAAATATTGCATCCTGTTGCGGTAGTAATTTTTTCGGGATTAATTAGTTCTACTTTATTGGATACCTTTTTAACCCCCGTTATGTTTTGGATGTTTGGTCGTAAAGATTCTGAGCGTTTGATGTTGAGCAAAGATGTTGAAGCACTTTAATTTTTTTCAATAAAAGGAAAGCAAATGAAGCTTATACAATTATTTACTTTTTTGGTGATGAGTTTTTCAGGAATTGTTTATGCCGCTAGTGGGCATGATTTAAAACCTGTATATGGTGGTGCAGTAGCAGAAGTCAAAGATATCACCTTTGAGTTTGTTGCAACAGCAGATTCTTTGTTGCTGTATCTCAGCGATCACGGCAAACCCGTTGACATTTCACGTTCGACAGCCAAGGCGACTATCCTGCAAGGTGCTGAGAAGCAGGAGGTGGAGTTAAAAACGGCTGGGCTTAGGTTTGAGGCTACAGGCTCTTTCAAGATTGCGAATGCAAAGGTTGTAGTGACAGTGTCTCAACCGGGCAAAGCGCCCGTCAATGTTCGTTTTACTTTGAAGTAACTGATGATTAGCGCCTGCCGATACGTAACTGTGTAGGCAGGCATTTTAAGAAATTTAAATCTAAATCGTTTCTGTCAGTTGTTAACGCGTAGCAAACGCAAGCCGTTGCCAACCACCAACAAGCTTGCACCTGCATCAGCAAAGACTGCCATCCACATCGTCCCCATACCAAGTACGGTCAAAGTTAAAAATATGCTTTTTATGCCAAGGGCTAAAACAATATTTTGAACGAGTATCGAATGGGTGTTGCGTGATAAGCGCACAAAGCGTGGCAATTTTCGTAAGTCATCATCCATCAACGCAACGTCTGCCGTCTCAATGGCCGTGCCGGTGCCTGTTGCTCCCATTGCAAAACCGATGTCTGAAATGGCGAGTGCAGGGGCATCATTGATACCATCACCCACCATACCAACGGTAACTGCTTTACCGAGAAGACTTTCAATAGCCTTTAACTTGTCTTCTGGTAGCAGGTCGCCGTGCGCTTCATCAATCCCAACCTGATTAGCGATGGCTCGCGCCGTATGCACGTTGTCGCCGGTCAGCATGATGGTTTTGATACCGAGCGCATGTAGTTCCGTAATGGCTTGGTAGCTACTTTCTTTTACAGTGTCCGCTACAGCGAATACACCGTGCACGCTCTGCTCATCAGCCAGCATAATCACCGTTTTACCTTGAGCTTCCAATGTTGAGAGGCGTGCCTCCAGATCATCTGAGCAGCGTCCTTGTTCATGAATCAGGCGGTGATTACCCAGGTGATAAAGTTTTGCGTCAATTACTCCTTTACTGCCTCGGCCTGGTAGCGCTTCAAAATTTTCTACGTTTCGCAGTTCTATCCCCTCGAGCTTGGCTGCATTTGTCAACGCGATTGAGACAGGATGGTCTGATCGCACGGCCAAGCTGGCAGCGAGACTTCTGACGTCGCGTTCATTCCAACCGTTCAACGAAAAAAAGTCCGTTTGTGCTGGTTTGCCGTGGGTGATCGTGCCCGTTTTATCTAACGCCAGCCATTCCAGTTTACGGCCTTGCTCAAGGTATACGCCGCCTTTAACCAAGATTCCCATTCGTGCGGCCGCAGCGAGACCGCTGACGATGGTCACGGGCGTAGAGATAACCAGCGCACAGGGGCATGCAATCACCAACAAAACGAGGGCTTTGTAGATCCAGTTGAACCACTCACCATCCATCAACAAAGGTGGCAGGATGGCGATGGCCAGAGCAAAGGCAAACACCGTAGGCGTATAGATTCGGGCAAACTTGTCTACGAACCGTTGAGTGGGTGCCTTCGTACTTTGAGCTGCTTCCACTGCGTGGATAATGCGTGCCAAAGTGCTGTCGCCTGCGGCGGCCGTTACTTGGTACTCGAAAGAGCCGGATGTGTTGATGGTCCCGGCAAAAACCGGGTCGCCCGACTGCTTGTCTATCGGTAGGCTCTCCCCTGTGATGGGTGCTTGATTCACTGACGAGTGTCCGCTAACGATCGTGCCATCCAAGGCGATGCGTTCTCCCGGTTTGATCCTTACCCGCTCATTCACGGAAACAGATTTTGCTGGTACCTCCTGCCAGACACCATTTTTCTGCAGGACGGTGGCAGTCTCCGGTGTGAGTTGCATCAGGTCACGAATCGCATTGCGCGCCCGGTCCAAAGACTTCGCTTCAATCAACTCGGCGATCGTAAATAAGACCATCACCATGGCGGCCTCAGGCCATTGCCCCAATACTAAGGCGCCTGTGACAGCAATACTCATCAAAGCGTTGATGTTCAGATTGCCGTTGCGGATGGCTATCCAGCCTTTCTTGTAAGTGCTGATACCGCACATCAAAACGGCAATCAATGCAAGCGCAGCTGCCACTACAACAGGAAACTCGAGCCAATGCACGAGTTCCGAACCGATGGCGGCAAGACAAGCCAAGGCTAGCGGCCACCATGGCTTGACTGGCTCCTGTTTGGGTTCTTCATGTTCACCGTCCACAATCTCTGGCGTGAAACCCAAGGACCTAACGGCTTCCAGAATTGACTTTGTCGCCTGCGGGGCATGGGTGACGGTAAGCACCCGTTGCATGAGGTTGAACTCCATCCTTGTGACGGCTGCCATGCCGTCTAGCTTCTTGCGTAATAGCGCCTCCTCCGTCGGACAGTCCATCTGCATAATCCGTATGAGTGTCTGGACACCCGAGCTGACGCTCTCATTTTTTTCGTGTACTGGTCGGCGTTGTGAGGCAATATTCATATTCGACGCACTGCAGCAGGCATCTGCGGCGTGTTCGTGATTGTGATTGCGATGCTTAGTCATGATGGACCTTTCATTTAAATTTGTCCTATCATGCAACCTGAAGTTACTATAGAGTCAAGAACTATTTGGAACATGCCATGAAAATCGGCGAATTAGCCCAGGTTGCTCAGACCACGGTGGAAACAGTACGCTACTACGAGAAGAAGGGTTTGCTACCTGAAGCCGTGCGTACTACTGGCAACTTTCGTGTTTATGGGCCAGCCCATCTGGAGCGCTTGCGTTTCATTCGAAACTGCCGGGCGCTCGACATGAGTCATGAGGAAATACACACCTTGTTGGACTTATCCGATCAACCTGCCAAAGGATGCGGTGCCATCAACACAGTCTTTGACCAGCACATAGCCCATGTAGATGAGCGCATCCGGGAACTTTTGCACCTGAAGGAACAACTGGCCGGATTACGCCAACGGTGCCAGACCGAACAAGCGGTGGATGATTGCGGCATTTTGCAGGGGCTAGCAGCCATGGAAACGTCACAAAAACCGGAACGTCATACCCACTTGGGTTGAAGCCCGTGAAGGAGGTCAGCATGAAAAGCAAAGATCATTGGGAGCAGGTTTACTCAACCAAAGCTGCAGATAGCGTCAGTTGGTTTGAGCCGCATGCAGAAACGTCAATGCGACTGATTCGTGAAACCGGATTGAGTCGCGACGTAGCCATCATTGATGTCGGTGCAGGTGCATCCACCCTGGTAGATGATCTTTTAGACGATGGCTATCACCATATCACTTTGCTGGATTTATCTGCTGCGGCTCTGGCTGAAAGCGAATACCGTCTTGGCTCGCGCGGCAGCAGTATTCAATGGATGGTGGCTGACATAACCCTCGCGGTCTTTGAACCCCACAGCTTTGATATTTGGCATGACCGTGCCGTCTTTCACTTTTTAACGACTGACGAAGCTCGAGAAAAGTATGTCAAACAAGTACTCCGCGCTCTTAAGCCCGGAGGCCATGTCATCATGGCCACCTTTGGTGCCAATGGGCCGACCCAATGCAGTGGTTTACCCGTCATGCGCTATGCACCCGAAGCATTGCATGCCGAATTCGGAAATGAATTTGTCTTGCTCAAGCACGAAGAGCAGCTCCACCACACACCCTTTGGCACCGACCAGCAATTTATTTACTGTATGTGTCGAAAGGCTTCTGCATGAGCGGCCTACACCGTGCTGCACTGCCAGCCTTGGGGGCGGCCATCTTGTTCGGAGCCAGCACGCCCTTTGCGAAACAACTTCTGGGGGAAGGGCAGAGCCCATCCCTTCCATTTTTGCTGGCGGGCTTACTTTACTTGGGCAGCGGCTTGGGCTTGGCGTTGATCCGGCTGATTCGTGATCGAGGCTGGAAGCCCTCAGGCATTGCACGCCAAGAGTGGCCTTGGTTGTTGGGTGCGATTACTTTCGGTGGGGTTTTGGGCCCGCTGCTGCTAATGGTAGGGCTCTCTCACACAACAGCTTCCACTGCTTCACTTTTTTTGAATCTGGAATCAGTACTGACAGCCGTTCTGGCTTGGCTGGTGTTTAGAGAAAGTACCGACCGCCGAATCGTTTTGGGTATGGCGTTGATTGTCTTGGGTGGAGCCGTCTTAGCATGGCCCAGTGGTGAAGCTGTTGTCTCTGGCATCGGGCCGCTTGCATTGGCCGGCGCTTGCCTTGCTTGGGCGATAGACAATAACTTAACGCGCAAAGTTTCAGCCTCTGATGCCTTGTTCATAGCAGGGAGCAAAGGCATGGTTGCAGGATGTGTCAATACGGGCCTCGGGTTTGCGCTCGGGGCAAGCTGGCCCGCTTTGCCGCTGCTCTCGTCGGCATTGCTAATCGGGTTCTTCGGCTACGGCTTGAGCTTGGTTTTATTTGTGCTGGCACTGCGCGAACTGGGAACCGCGCGAACCGGCGCTTATTTTTCAACGGCACCATTTGTAGGAGCTGCCATCGCTATTGCCGTGTTTGGTGAATCCACCAGCACGGCCTTTTGGATTGCTACTGGTTTGATGTCGGTTGGCGTTTGGTTGCATCTGACCGAGCGTCATGCGCATGAGCATACCCATGAGGAACTTTCTCATGGACACGGTCACCATCATGACGAGCACCACCAGCATCTCCACGATGTTGAATGGGATGGCGTTGAGCCTCACACACATGATCACCTGCATACAAAACTCAAACACAAGCATGCACATTTCCCAGACGTTCATCATCGGCATTCGCACAGCTAATTACTTTTATTGCCCAATTAAAGGGTATTAGCCTGCCAATGCCAGATAAAAAACCGCTCGATCAGTCCGCAAGTTACCCATCGATTTTTATAAGTTTAGTAAAAACCGCTCGCGGACTTCGACCCATATCCACAGCGCAGACTTTCAGATACTATCGCGGCGGCCAAAGTACTAAATCCTATTTATTGACATCGCTTACCGCAGCATGTTTGCCAGCACACTCTGTATATTGAATCACCAGCTTCAGATAGCTTTTCATCAAATCATCCCAGGACGGTGACGTAAGGCTATCGACCGCCGGGCAAGGACTCGCGAGATTGGCTGGAATTGGCGGTCGATATGGCTGCGTTGGGCTCGCGCAGCCGGTTAGAATCAATAAGGACCGTTCGTGGAATTACGCGACTTCTCCACAAACCACACCGCACCACCAACTTCCGTTCACCAAAGTTCACAGCTTTCTCGCCAAAATGACCAACGATGAACCTCTGCACCCACACCCAAAAAGTCATGAGGTTTTGAGACAAACGGGCTTTGAGACCACTTTTACGGGCCGCGGCCACCGGTCGCAGTCAAGAGGTAGCAACGCAAAGCCCCGCACTGTGCGGGGCTCGTGGCAGATCGAATCAATGCATAGCAGGTTCGAAACTTAAGTTTTGGCGGGGCAACACGAACAACATCACAAACAGCCTGAGGTGCTGCAATCTCAGGTTTTTTGCTTTTGGTCTGCGGGAGGGATTCTAACCGCAAAATTTCCCTAAAAAAAACAATGGCTTGCATATTGCGCCAAATCCAACGCCCACAGCCCAGTTGCCGTGGGGAACCACGAGCAACAACATCTGGGTAGGTGATTGCAATGAGGCCATTAGCAAGGTGAAAAAAGTCCTGAATATGACGCCGTGCACTTGGTAGCCAACGTCGAAGTGATTTTGTGATCTCATTTTTGTTTTTGTATTTATTTCAAATGTCGACCAACCAAGCCCCCGGCGCTTCTTTTGTCTATGCAGGGCCTCTTCGAAGGCCCTTGATTTCTTTGCATGATACTGGGGCGGCTGATCTGGTGCCCCGTAGTCCGATCAAAAAATCTAGGCTGACGTGCCTGATACTCAGAAGCGAGGCCTGGCGCACATTACAAAATTATTGGGGTGCCCTAAGTTGGCGCCTCTTTTTTTCTAAACATTACTTGTCATTACCCTGTCATATATTTCGATTATTCTAGATCTATCGAATTAAAGAAATTTCATGAATGAAAAAGACGCAATTGCCGCACTCGCCGCGCTGGCGCAGCCAAGCAGGTTACGGATCTTTCGCCAACTCGTCGAGGTAGGTCAGGCAGGTTTGACCCCCGGAACGCTTGGTGAAAGCTTGGGCATACCGCCAGCAACCTTGTCTTTCCATCTGAAAGAACTGCTCAATGCTGGGCTACTTGAGCAAACGCGAGAGGGCCGAAGCCTAATCTACAGCACCCGTATCGATCATATGGCTGGCCTGATCGACTACTTGACTGAAAATTGCTGCCAGGGTGAGCCCTGCCTT
>JBIIWK010000065.1:0-12911 GCA_044338955.1 Burkholderiaceae bacterium | reverse complement strand
AGCGTCAAGGTATCGTAATACTCGAAGGGCTGATGGATCCAAGGATTCGTTTCAAGCATTGCAACAACATAGTCAGGCTTGACCACCGAGGCCGCTTTTTGCCATAAGACGGCAGTTTTGAGCTCGATAATCAACGGAAAACTGCGCAACAGGTGATCACATACTGACGAAAACGTTATCCCAGAGTCAACCAAATCATCTACCAGCAGAATATTTCCGCAAAGCGGGCCAGCGGTCGAGGTAATTTGCTGGGCGATATTCAAAGCCCCCTGCTCGGTACCTGCGCCCTCGCGATAACTGCTGGCGGCCAAAACAGCCAGGGGAACTTTAAAAAGCCGAGACAGCACATCACCAACACGCATGCCACCTCGCGCCAGGCACACGATCTGATCAAACCGAAAACCAGACTGCTGCACCTGCACCGCGAGTTGCTCGATCAAGTCGTCATACTGCGCCCAGGTAAGCCAAAGATCAGTTTCTTTCGATTGGGTCACGAGATTAAGATCAGTTTCTTTACCTTGGGTCACGAGATTAAGATCAGTTTCTTTACCTTGGGTCACGCGATTAAGATCAGTTTCGTTGGCTAAGGCGACCCGATTGAAGCTAGAATCAGGCCACAAAGAGGTTAAGACTTAAACGGATGACGGATCAAGATAGTTTCATTGCGATCGGGGCCTGTTGACACCATATCAATCGGCACACCGCAGACCTCAGCGATACGATTGAGATAGCGCTGAGCATTGGCCGGCAGCTTCGCAAAATCCGTCACCCCGACCGTACTTTCTGTCCAGCCGGGCATCTCTTCGAGTACGGTTTTGGCGCGTGCGACCGCAGCCGCACCGTAAGGTAGTACGTCACAAAACTTACCGTCAATTTCATAGCCGACGCCCATTTTGAGGGTCAGCAGGCCATCGAGCACATCGAGTTTGGTGATGCACAAACCCGAAATTCCGTTGAGGCGTACCGAGCGCTTAAGCGCTGCGCCATCAAACCAGCCGCAACGGCGTGGTCGACCCGTCACTGATCCAAACTCTTTACCGACGCTGGCCAAACGTGCACCCACCTCGTCAAGTAACTCGGTAGGAAAAGGCCCAGAGCCCACGCGCGTTGCGTAGGCCTTGGTGATACCTAAGACATAATTTAACGTTTGGGGACCAACGCCAGCACCCGCAGCGGCCGCGCCAGCAACACAGTTGCTGCTCGTGACGTAGGGATAGGTGCCGTGATCAACGTCGAGCAAGGCACCTTGCGCACCCTCAAACAACAAGTGGTGACCCGCTTGCTGAGCAGCAAACAGCTCGCTACTCACATCGGCCACCATCGGAGCAATCGCAGGCGCAAGCGCCATTGCCTGGTCTACGACCTCTTGCACAGAGACCGCTTGCGCACCTAAGTACTGCGTCAACACAAAGTTGTGCAGGTCGAGAACTTCTTCGACCTTACTGCGAAAACCGCTTGGGTCAAAGAGATCTTGTACGCGCAGCGCGCGGCGCGCCACCTTATCTTCGTAGGCCGGGCCAATGCCGCGCCCGGTCGTACCAATTTTGGCATCACCACGACGCGCCTCGCGCGCCTGGTCCAAGGCCACGTGATAGGGCAAAATTAAGGGACAAGCTTCTGAAATCTTGAGGCGCGAACGTACATCAAGCCCAGCGGCCTCGAGTTCGACGATTTCTTTAAGCAAGGCCTCGGGCGACAACACAACGCCATTGCCGATATAGCAAGTCACAGAGGGGTGCATGATCCCCGAGGGAATCAAGCGCAAAATTGTCTTTTTGCCATTGACCCATAGCGTATGGCCTGCATTGTGACCGCCCTGAAAACGCACGACCCCGTGCGCCGACTCGGCTAACCAGTCAACAATCTTGCCTTTTCCTTCGTCGCCCCATTGGGTGCCGATCACTACGATGTTCTTGCTCATGTCAGGTAATTAGACTAATTTAAAAAATCAAACAGTAAACCTCTAGCGGGCGACGGATCTTGATACTGATCCAGTGCGCTAAAGCCTAAACCACGTGCTGCATTTTCCATTGACCGTTTTGTAGAACAAGTTCGCGATCAAAAACAAACTCATCGTGCGTGGCCGTTTCACCCGGAAACACTTGCACCACGATATGACCCTCTTGCCTGAGCGCCTGCATGGCGGCACGCAGGGACTGATCTTGCCCGGCGGGCGCACGCACTGCGGGGGTCGCTAACGCAGGTCGTAACCCCGCGGCAAGCTTTCGCAAATCGAGGCTAAACCCCGTTGCCGGGCGCGCTCGACCAAACGCCAAGCTCACGTTGTCGTACCGCCCACCCCGCACCAGCGCATCGTGCCAGCCATCGGCATAAATTGAGAAGGTCACCCCAGTGTGGTAACCGTACGTACCCACATCCGCCAGATCAACACCGACCGAAACGTCGTCGAGTGCACCTAATAACTGTGCCAAGGTATCAAGCGACGCGATCACGCCCGCGGTCTTGGGCAAAACGGCGCGCGCACGATCAATAACCGACCGATCACCGTAAAGCTTGGGTAGCCATACTAGCGCCTGCACCGTTTGAGCCTGTAACGCACCCGCCCCCTCGGCGAGCGCAGCAAGCCCGGGTAAATCTTTATCTCGCAGCAGTGCCATGATTTCGTCGGCTCGTACTTGCGCTGCCGCATCGGCCTCAAGCAAGCTACGTACTAAACCCGCGTGACACAGATCAAGGCGCAACGCTTTTACGCCCGCCAACCTAGCGCTTTCAAGCGCTAGGCGAATGATTTCTAGGTCAGCCTCAAACCCTTTATGGCCAAAGATTTCGGCCCCAATCTGCAAAAGCTCGCGACTAGACAACAAGCCAGCAGGCCGTGCATGTAGCACGGGGCCGCAATAACATAGCCGCGTCACACCCACGCGATTTAACAGATGGGCGTCAATGCGGGTAATTTGCGGTGTCATGTCAGCACGCACACCAAGCGTGCGGCCCGACAGCTGATCGACCAACTTTGAGGTGCGCAAATTAAGATCAGTGCCTGTGCCTGAAAGCAATGAATCAATGTACTCAACCAACGGCGGTGCCACCAGCTCAAACCCGTAGGTGCGAAACAAGTCAAGCAACTGACGGCGCAGCTCTTCGATACGGCGCGCCTCGGCCGGCAGCGTATCAGCCAAGCTTTCGGGCAGTAACCAATTACCTTTCATAGGGGCAGAAGCTAAAAGTTTAAAAAGTGTCGCCCAAACGAAAAGCGGCTTGGGGCGTAAGCCCGGCAAGCCGCCAGAACAATCGTTAAAGCTTACATCGTATTATACCTATTATGGCAACCCTGTTACGGCCTCGTTTCAGACACCGGTCAGAGACATTTTTCTGTTACTGCCTCAGTTCAGAGGCCGCGCAGTAACTATTTTTCTGTTACGACCTCGTTCCAGAGGCCGGTCAGAAATTATTTGCCAGAAGAAGACTTTAAGAACCTGAAGAACTCAGAGGTTGGATCGACAACGAGCACGTCACCCTGTTTGCCAAAGGCTGCACGGTAACCCTCTAGGCTTTTATAAAAACTATAAAAATCTAGGTTGGCGCCGTAGGCTTTGGCATAAATACCCGCCGCAACCGCATCGCCCTCGCCCATGATGGCTTGAGCACGGCCGTAGGCCTCGGCTACGATTTGTTCGCGCTTACGGTCGGCTTCTGCGCGGATTTTTTCGCTTTCAGCAGCACCAATTGAACGCGCCTCATTGGCCACACGCAAACGCTCGGATTCCATCCGCCGATAAACTGACTCGGAAATTTCAGGGGCAAACTCAATACGCTTTAACCGCACATCGATAATTTGCACACCCAAGACTTCGGCGCGCTTCACGACATTTGAAAGCACTTCGTTCATGATGACTTCGCGTTCGAGCGACACCACGTCTTTAACCGTACGGATGTTAACCGAGGCATTGAGTGCATCACGAATTTGTGCTTGTAACCGCTCGCGGGCCGCACGTTCGTTGCCGCCAAAGGTGACGTAATACAGCTTAGGATCAGCGATCCGCCACTTGACGAACGAGTCAATTAGCAGGTTTTTCTTTTCGGACGTTTGAATCCGCTCTGCATCTTGCGCATCGATCGTTAATAACCGACGATCAAGCGTTAGGACGTTTTGAAAAGGTGGCGGCAACTTGAAATACAAACCAGGTTCGGATACCACTTTTTTGACTTCGCCCAATGCAAATACGATCGCATAATCGCGCTCGCGCACAATAAAAACGGACGATGACAAAGCGATGAAGCCGATAATCAAGGCCATCAACAGGGGAAATAATCTTTTCATGATCTGTCCTCTGCTTAGCGACTGCCGCGATCGCGCGTCAGTGAGTTAGATGGGCCGGACGTTGCGGGACGTACGGGCGTTGCGGCAGCGGGCGGTGTAAATGGCGGGATCACGGGCGCTGCGGTGGACATCGCCGAACCCGACGCCGCGCGCGACGGGTCTTGCGCGGCCTGCTGGGTGATTTTATCGAGCGGTAAATACAACATATTATTCGAACCCTTGGTATCAATCAGCACCTTGCTCGCGTTGGCAAACATTTGCTGCATGGTTTCAAGATACATGCGTTCGCGAATCACCTGGGGCGCTTTGTCGTATTCGGCTAAGACGCTACCAAAACGCGCAGCATCACCCGTTGCCGTACCCACAACGCGCGCTCGATAGCCCTCGGCTTGCTCAAGCATGCGTGAAGCCTGGCCTGCCGCCATCGGTACAACCTGGTTGCTGTAGGCTTGACCTTCATTTTTTTGCCGATCCAAATCTTGTCCAGCTTTGACGGCATCATCAAAGGCAGCCTGAACTTGTTCGGGCGGTTGTACGTTTTGGATCGCAATGCTACTCACCTGAATGCCGGTTTTGTAACGATCGAGAATCTGCTGCATCAGCTTTTGCACATCGACCGCGATTGCTGCGCGCTCTTCGTACAACACTTTATCCATCGGCCTTTTACCAACTACTTCGCGCATCGCGGCCTGTGCTGTTTGACGCACAGACTCGTCTGGGTCTTTGGTTTTAAAGATGTAATCCGGCGCACCATCGGCACGCAGGCGATATTGCACAACAAATTGCACATCGACGATGTTTTCATCTTCGGTCAACATCAACGCTTCAGGCAATACGCGATTGCGAGCATTGCCCCGAAAGCCAACCTCGAAGGTGCGTAGCTGCGAAATATTGACCATCTCGTGGGCTTGAATTGGACCCGGGATGCGCCATTGAAAACCAGCTTGCGCAGTGCTTTTATATTTACCGAACTGCGTCAAGACCGCGACCTGGCCTTCTTGAACGATAAAAAAACCACTGCCCAACCACAACGCAATCGCGCCAGCCGCAATGACAGCCAGACCAATTTTTGACTGGCGCGGCGTGGGGCCACCCATGCCAGGCGAAGGATTGGGGCGCGAGCCGCCACCGTTACCTCGACCGAACAAAGCGCTTAAACGATTGCTGACATCGCGCCACACTTGATCGAGATCAGGTGGGCCATTGCCTTGTGGCGGACGCTTTGGCGGCTCTGAGCCGTTACCGCCTTGCCCACGACCCCAACCGGGATCATTGAGATTGAATATTTTAGAGAGAAGTCGCATTGTTTTCCAGATTTAAAGCAAACTGACTGATTGCACTACGTAAACCATCTAAGCCCACGCGCTGCTGGGCACTTAAAAACACCCTACAAATCGTACCATGCGAGTCGGATTCGACACGGGGTTCGAGCCCTGCCAAATCGATCTTGTTGTAGACCATGACGCGCGGTATGTCGGCCGCACCGATATCCACTAAGACCTTATCCACCTCGGCAATTTGTTCGTCGCGCTGGGGGCTAGCGGCATCAACCACATGCAGCAACAAATCGGCCTGAATCGCCTCTTCGAGTGTTGCCCTAAACGCAGCAATTAGTGTAAGCGGTAAGTCACGAATAAAACCCACAGTATCTGAAAGGGTAATTTGCCCTGCACCTTCAATCCACACACGACGTGTCGTTGTGTCAAGTGTAGCGAACAATTGATCTGCTGCAAACGCGCCGGCTCGGGTCATCGCATTAAAAAGCGTTGATTTACCGGCGTTGGTATACCCCACCAAAGACACCGAAAGAGTGCCGCCGCGCACCCGCGAACGACGCTGCGTCGTGCGCTGGCGCTGCACCCGCTCAAGACGCTCGCGTAACAAGCGCACTTTTGCGCCGATCATGCGGCGATCCATTTCAAGTTGAGACTCGCCAGGGCCACGCATGCCAATACCACCGCGTTGGCGCTCGAGGTGAGACCACATGCGTGTCAGCCGTGTTGACAGGTGTTGCAACTGCGCTAACTCAACTTGCAACTTACCTTCATGACTTTTAGCGCGTAAGGCAAAAATATCTAAAATCAAGGCAACACGATCGACCACGCGCACATTGAACTGACGCTCGAGATTACGCTGTTGCGCGGGCGATAGCGGCTGATCAAATAAAACAACTTCAGCCTCGAGCTCTTGTGCAAGCAAAACACCTTCTTGCACCTTACCCGATCCGATAAAATAGGCCGCGTCAGGGCGTTGCCGACGCGCGACCATTGTGGCCACTACTTGCGCGCCCGCGCCTTTTGCCAGCATGTCAAATTCTTGCGCATGCGCCAGATAGTCTGGGGCACCCAAATCAACACTAATAATCAGCGCACGCATGGCTTACCCGCACAAGACATGCGAGCATGTCTTGTGCGCTGAAAAAAACAAAGGATGAAAAAGACCGAAATATCGCCAACCGATTATTCGGCAACGGCGTCTGCGCCAACTTCGGCAGCGCCATCGGTAGGCAGTGTGACCGCACGCGCAGGCACCACAGTTGAAATGGCGTGTTTGTAAACCATTTGAGTCACGGTGTTACGCAATAACACCACATACTGATCAAATGATTCAACTTGGCCTTGAAGTTTGATCCCGTTTACCAGATAAATGGAAACAGGAATGTGTTCTTTACGCAAAGCGTTTAGAAATGGGTCTTGCAGGGTTTGTCCTTTATTGCTCATTGGCAGGCTCCGAATGTTGCAGTGAAACGGACTGGGCTTTTGCAAAAATATGCATGTTTTCCAATCCAAGAGCTTCACTCTACAGGGATTTCTCGCCCTTAGCTAGAGCATTGCCCGTACGAAGCGCAAGGACAAAACATTTTGTTACGAATTATCAAACGAAGTGAAAATAAATCATGACGACTTGGTCGACAGGATAGGAGCCAAAACGTTATCAAATCAACCAGCGAAGCTGAAATAGTTGATCTCGCTTGAGCTTGTCGAGCGCAAAACAACTCGTAGCCAACTCAACAATTGTGGCTGCTAGCGTTCGCGGCCAAGAACGGAAGCGTGGCAAAAGCCATGTGGCTTCAAGCTATCGAGTGCATGAGGCGATCGACAACCTGCGCGAGGTGCGCCCCTTAAACAGCTCTATGACTTTTTGGGTACGAGTTGCCTGCCCAGTACTTCACCACACGCGGTCAATAACTGCGCGCACTGTGCGTCGGTGCCAACCGTGATGCGTAAAAAATCAGCAATACGCGGCTTGTTGAAATGTCGGACGATAATGTTTTTTGCACGCAAGCCTGCGGCTAACTCGGCCCCTTTGTGATCGGGGTGTCGCGCAAAGACAAAATTGGCGGCAGAAGGCAGCACTTCAAAACCTAAGTTTTGCAAACCTACCGTAAGCGCGTCTCGGCTACGAATCACCGCATCTCGGGTGGTTTCAAAATACTCTTCGTCTTCAATAGCCGCTGTGGCGCCGGCTAACGCAAGATTATCAAGCGGATATGAATTAAAACTATTTTTTACCCGATCTAAGCCCTGTATCAACTCTGGATGCCCAAGGGCAAAACCCACACGCAACCCAGCAAGCGAATGCGACTTTGACAAAGTGCGCACTACTAACAAGTTAGGATACTTTTTAATCAAGGTTGCTGCCGTTTGAGCACCAAAATCTACGTAGGCTTCGTCAACCACCACCACAATATCTGGATTGGCCGCAATGATCCGCTCGACATCGGCAAGCGGATTCGCACAACCCGTTGGCGCATTCGGATTTGGAAAAATAATCCCACCCGCTGCCTCACCAGCAGCTCTTGGCAAATAGTCGTTGATGCCAATCTTAAACTGGTCATCAAGCGCAATCGCACGAAAATCAATTTGATACAAGCCGCAATAAACCGGATAAAAGCTATAAGTAATATCCGGAAACCACACGGGGGCATCTTGTTTAAGCAAAGCGTGAAAAGCGTGGCCCAGCACCTCGTCTGAACCATTGCCCACGAAAACGTGCTCTGGCGTCAAGTCAAACCGTTTTGCAATAGCCTGGCGCAATACCAGGGCGGTTGGATCGGGGTACAGGCGCAAGCTGTCGTTTGTGTGCGCGGCAATCGCAGCCAGCACCTTAGGCGATGGGCCATAGGGATGCTCATTGGTGTTGAGCTTGACCAGATTTTGAATGCGCGGCTGCTCACCCGGTACATAGGGGTCTAGGGTAGAGACTAGTTTGTTCCAGAAACGACTCATGGGGCTTAATTGTTATCAGCGTAAGGATTAAATGAAGACTTGAATTCAATGCGCAAAGGCGTACCGGCAAGCTCAAACGCGTCACGAAACCGACCTTCAAGGTAGCGGCGATACGAATCAGAAATCGCATCAAGCGCATTGCCGTGCACAATAATCAGAGGCGGATTTTGCCCACCCTGGTGCGCGTAACGCATTTTGGGCCTGAAGATACCTTTGCGTGGCGGGGGTTGCTGCTCGACCGCCGCTTGTAACTCGCGCGTCAGACGGGGTGTCGAGAGCTTGGTAAAGGCCGCAGCATGCGCCAGGTTCACCGACTTGAGCACCGCATTGACGCCCTGCCCGCGCAGCGCCGAAATCGTATGTTGCCGTGCAAATGATAAAAAGCGTAGCTTACGATCAAATTCGCGTTGAATACGCTCGCGCTGTTCGCTATCTAGACCATCCCACTTATTAATGGCCACGACCAACGCACGCCCAGTCTCAAGAATAAAAGCCGCGATGTGTGCATCTTGGTCTGAGACCTCTTGTTGTGCATCAATCATCAGCAAGACAACGTTACTGGCTTCGATGGCTTGCAGGGTTTTGATCACCGAAAATTTTTCAATGGCCTCAAACACTTTGCCGCGTTTACGCAAGCCCGCTGTGTCGATCAGCGTGTATTTTTTACCGCCACGATCAAACTCGATTTCAATCGCATCGCGCGTGGTACCCGGCAGATCAAACGCAATCACCCGCTCTTCGCCAAGCAAGGTATTAATCAGCGTTGATTTACCAACGTTTGGCCGACCAACAATCGCAAGCTTAATGCGGTGATCCACGACTTCAACGGGTTCAAAAAAATCACTTTTGAGCTCTTCGGCGCTTGGTTCGGCATCATCAGCGTCGTAGTCTTCAACGACAGGCTCTTGTCCAAGACCTTGTAGCGCATGCTCGATCAAATCGGCAATACCATCGCCGTGGGCCGCAGAGATCGCAAAGGGCTGCCCCAGGCCAAGCTCATGAAACTCAGCAATGGCGCTACCATGCGCCATCCCTTCGGCTTTATTCACGCACAGCACAGCGCGCTGGCCCAGCTTGCGCAGCAAGCGGCCAATATCATGGTCGTGCGCGTTTAAGCCGGCACGCGCATCAACCAAAAAGATCACTACGTCCGCCTCGGCAATCGCTTGCTTAGTTTGACGTGCCATCTGAAGCAAGATGCCCGTTTTGGTAACCGGCTCAAAGCCACCCGTGTCGACCACAATGAAGGGTTTATCGCCTACCCGGCCTTCGCCATAATGTCGGTCACGCGTCAAACCTGAGTAATCAGCGACCAACGCCGCACGCGAGCGCGTGAGGCGATTAAAGAGCGTTGATTTACCAACGTTTGGCCGTCCAACCAGGGCGACGACAGGTTTAAGTGACACGAATTAATTCAACCCAATTAAAACAAGCAGGCCATCGCCTGACTGCACAAGAACACCTTGCGGGGTCGCAACGAGCGGCGCCTGAATAGCACCACCCCCAACGAGGATACGGGCCAGCAGCTGACCGTCAGCCGGCGCCAAGAAATGCACAAAACCTTCAAGATCGCCGACAGCAACCGCACCGGGCACTGGCGCGGGGCTGGTCAACTTACGGTTACGCAAGGCGTCTTGACGCCAAGCTAAGCCACCATTTTTCAAACCAAAGGCAGAGATCGCATCGTGCTCGTTGGGCACGTAGACCTGTGTCGCGTCGATGGTTAATCCCACTGAACTTGAAAAATCTTTGCTCCAGACGGTACGTCCGCCCGCAGCAATATCAAAGCAGACCACGCGCCCCTGATACGCCACGGCACACAGCAACGAACCCGATAAGGCGGGCAAACCCACGACATCGTTGACGCGCTCAAGATCCGTCGAGCCTTTCGACAAGGCCACTGTGCCTTCCCACTGCACATCACCCGACACTGCGTTAATTGCAATCAGTTTTCCGCCGGGGATCGCACTGATCACCAGCCCTTCAAGCAATAGCATTCTTGCAGGTGCACGTAGCGCGAGTGCCGGCCCAGGACGCTGCACACTCCAGATGCGCTCGCCCGTTTCGGCATTGAAGGCCTGAACGCGGTAATCACCACTGCGAACCACTACCACACCTAAACCAACGATCGGCGGCACAGTAACTTCGCTCGACGCTTTCGAGCGCCATTTGATCTGTCCATTATCGTCGAGGGCAACCACCGTACCGTCTGTGGTCACAACGGCTGTCGTTTTGCCGTCGCTACCGACGCCAGCCGATAGCTTTTTGTCAATCTTCGCGACCCAGACTGGGGTGCCAGAGGCCAGATCAAACTTACCTAGCGAACCATCCGCTGCCGCCGCATACACCACCGCACCCACCACCTGAGGAACGAAGCCAATCCCTGATCCCTTGCCAACTTGCGACTTCCAGGCGATACGCGCTGAGAGACCCGGCTTGTATTCGGTCAAGGGTGTAGGCTTATAGCGGCCATCATCACCCGTAATCAGCGCACACCCTGATAAGGCAAACAGCACAGCCGACAGCCAGACCAGACGAAGCGATTTAGCGTTAAACAGTACAGACATCGTTAGGCTCCGAGCGCATCAAGGTTAAGTTTGACTACTGGGGTGAAGACACACATCGTTAGGCTCCAAGCGCGTCGAGTTTGAGTTTGACGACTGGTGTCAAAGGATTTGCCGCGCCAAGCGCCTCAATGGCTTGGGTCCAGGCTTCGCGAGCAGCGCCCCCCTTCCCTTGCGCTGACAAAATATCGCCCCTACGATCTGCGTACAACCCAACGAAGGGCGCTGGCGGATCGGTCAGTTGCAGCAGGGCTGCATCGAAATCTTTTTGCTCAAGCAAAATACCGGCCAGACGCAGCTTGGCCACGGGCAGCAGCGTTACGTTTTTGGTTTGTGCCAGCCATTCGAGTTGCGTGCGCGCAGCCTGCAAATCGTTGCGCGAGGCTAAAGCCGAAGCCGCCACTAACGCACCACGCGCCGCGTAATCGGTTGCGCCAAACTCTGAACGCAGGGTTTGCATCGCAGCATTAATACGCGCAATCGATTCGTCACCCTGCTGGCGACCGGCCTCTTCAAGCGCCTCAAAATAGCCGCGCGCCTGCGTCGACTGGCTGGTTTCATACCACTGCAAGCCACGCCAACCGCCTAACGCAGCCATCGCAACAATCAACGCGGTCAACACGGCCGTGCCATATTTAGACCACCATGCACGCAGTTGGTCGAGTTGTTCTTGTTCGTCGAGATCGTATGCCATGCTTAATTAACCTTGTCTTTCAAAAATGCCACTAATTCATCAAGCGGCACAGAAAGCTGTGCCATGTCTGGGGTTTGATCCACAGCCCGCAGCATCTTGACTGATGCCACGCCTGCTGCCAACTCGTCACCCCCAAGAATAACCGCAATCGCCGCAGCACTTGCATCTGCCCGTTTGAACTGAGATTTAAAGCTGGCCGCGCCTGCATGGACAATCACCGATAAACCAACGTCACGCAGCGACTCGGCCAACAGTGCCGCACGGCGTTGCGCCTCATCACCTTGATGCACGATATAGACCTCGCATTCTGGCGCAGCGACTTCGGGTTGATATTGCCCCCACAAATCAAGCAGGCGTTCCATTCCGATGGCAAAGCCCACCGCCGGCGCGCCTTTGCCGCCCAACAGCTCAATCAAGCCGTCGTAGCGTCCACCGCCGCACACCGTAGCCTGCGCCCCGAGTTTATCCGTCACCCACTCAAAAACCGTTAAATTGTAGTAATCAAGTCCACGTACCATCCGAGGATTTAAACGATACGGCACTCCAGCATCCGTCAACCGGGCACAAACCCCCTCAAAGTGGGCGCGCGACGTTTCACCTAAAAAATCGAAAAGTTTTGGTGCCGCGTCAGCCATCGCCTGCAGGGCTGGATTTTTCGTGTCTAGCACTCGCAGAGGATTGGTATACATCCGCCGCAAGCCGTCTTCATCCAAAATATCTTTATGCTGTTCAAGATGCTTAATCAGCGCCGCACGATGCGCGGCACGTTCGTCGCCCTGCCCTAAAGAGTTAATTTCTAGCTTGACATCTGTGATGCCCAGCAGCTTCCAGAGCCTTGCCACCATCACAATTAATTCAGCGTCGATATCCGGACCTGCCAAACCTAAGGCCTCGACGTCAATTTGATGAAATTGTCGGTAACGACCGCGCTGAGGGCGCTCGTGCCGAAACACCGGGCCCATCGCGTACACACGCTGCGGCCGGTCGTACAGAAGATTGTGTTCAATTGCCGCGCGCACCATCCCGGCGGTGAACTCGGGGCGCATGGTCAGTGACTCGCCATTGAGCGAATCGGTAAAGGTGTACATCTCTTTTTCAACAATGTCGGTGACTTCGCCGATGCCGCGCGTAAACAGGCGGGT
>JBIIWK010000302.1:0-3806 GCA_044338955.1 Burkholderiaceae bacterium | reverse complement strand
GACATCGTCGCGCAGTATCAACGCGCGCAAGGCGATACCGGTTCTCCAGAAGTTCAAGTGGCTCTGCTGACAGCTCGTATTAACGAACTGACAGGTCACTTCAAAGCACATATTAAAGACCATCACTCACGCCGCGGCCTTCTGCGTATGGTTAGCCGTCGCCGTAAGCTGCTCGATTATCTCAAGGGCCGCAATCCAGATTCATATCGCTCGCTGATCGAAAAACTCGGTCTGCGTAAGTGATCAAAATCCATGGGGCAGTCTCCCCGTGAAGCAACCGTGGTCGCTGCGGCTTTTTTGCCGCACTGCCCACGGTTTTTCATTTGTAAGGAATAAATGTCATGTTCAATAAAGTGACCAAATCTTTTCAGTATGGCCAACACACCGTTGTGCTTGAAACTGGCGAAATTGCTCGCCAGTCATCAGGTGCAGTGTTAGTCACTGTAGAAGACACTGTCGTACTCGCAACGGTTGTTGCAAAAAAAGATGCCAAGTCAGGTCAGGATTTTTTCCCCTTGACCGTGGATTACATCGAAAAAACCTACGCTGCGGGCAAAATCCCCGGTGGTTTTTTCAAACGTGAAGGCAAGCCTTCTGAAAAAGAAACGCTGACCTCGCGCCTGATTGATCGGCCATTGCGTCCATTGTTTCCTGAGGGCTTCTACAACGAAGTTCAGGTCATCATTCACGTGTTGTCCTGCAATCCTGAAATCGATCCAGATATCCCTGCCATGATTGGCGCCTCTGCGGCGCTAGCAATCTCAGGCATCCCATTTAATGGCCCAATTGGTGCAGCCCGCGTGGGTTATATCGATGGCCAGTATCTGATCAATCCAACCGCCTCGCAACTCAAAACCTCGCAAATGGATTTGATCGTTGCTGGTACTGAAGCCGCTGTGCTGATGGTTGAATCTGAAGCCCAACAGCTCTCAGAAGAGATTATGCTGGGTGGCATTGTGTTTGGTCATACCCAAATGCAAGCAGTCATTGGCGCCATTCACGAACTCGTTCGCGATGCTGGCAAGCCTGATTGGGATTGGAAACCTGCTGCTAAAAACGAAGCGTTGATTGCAAACGTATCTGCTGCCGCACAAGGTCCGTTAAACGCGGCCTACCAAACGCGTCAAAAGCAAGAGCGTACCAACCAGTTGCGTCAGGTTTACTCTGACGTGCATGCCAAACTGGCTGAAGAAGCGAATGCGCAAGGCACACCTAAGCATGATGGCGTTGTGGTCGACAACATCTTGTTTGACCTCGAAGCCCGCATTGTGCGCACTCAGATTCTGTCAGGCGAGCCCCGCATCGATGGTCGCGATACACGCACTGTGCGCCCAATCAGTATCCGTATGGGCGTGCTGCCACGTGTACACGGCAGCGCCTTGTTCACACGCGGTGAAACACAAGCGCTTGTCATTGCAACGTTAGGCACCAAACAAAACGAACAGATTATCGACGCCTTGATGGGCGAGTATCGCGATCGTTTCTTGATGCACTACAACATGCCTCCGTTCGCCACAGGCGAAACCGGCCGTGTGGGTACCCCCAAGCGTCGCGAGATCGGCCACGGTCGTCTGGCTAAGCGCTCGCTGGTTCCTTTGTTGCCTAATGCAGCTGATTTTCAGTACACCATTCGTTTGGTGTCAGAAATCACCGAATCAAACGGTTCGTCGTCAATGGCTTCGGTCTGCGGCGGCTCACTGGCCATGTTAGATGCTGGCGTGCCCGTTAAAGATCTGGTGGCTGGCGTGGCAATGGGCTTGATTCTGGATGCCGGTAAGTTTGCCGTGCTGACAGACATCTTGGGTGATGAAGATCACTTGGGTGATATGGATTTCAAAGTGGCCGGTACCGAGCAAGGCATTACTGCTTTGCAAATGGATATCAAAATCCAGGGTATCACCAAAGAAATCATGCAGGTCGCACTGGCGCAAGCCCGTGACGGTCGTTTGCATATTCTGGCAAAAATGCGCGAAGCCACTTCAGGTGCGCGTACTGAACTGTCAGCTTTTGCACCACGCATGCTCACCATGAAAATCAATCCTGAAAAGATTCGTGATGTGATCGGTAAGGGCGGCGCAACGATTCGTGCGCTGACCGAAGAAACCGGTTGCCAGATCGATATTTCAGATGATGGCACCATTGTTGTGTCGAGCGCCGATCTTGATCGTGCCCACGAAGCACAACGCCGTATTTCTGAACTCACCGCAGAAGTTGAAGTGGGTCAGGTCTACGAAGGTAGCGTCTTGCGTCTGTTAGATTTCGGCGCCATCGTTCAGGTCTTGCCTGGTCGTGATGGTTTGCTGCACATCTCTGAGATCGCCAACTACCGCATCGCTAATATCAACGACGTCCTTAAAGTCGGTCAACCTCTGCGCGTCAAAGTGATCGAGGCCGACGACAAAGGTCGTCTGCGTCTGTCAGTGAAAGCTATTGGTGGCATCGAGCAACAAGTCGAAGGCGCTGCTCCTGCAGCAACTGAGGCTCCTGCTGCTGCCCCCGAAGCACCGGCTGCACCACAGGCTTAAGTTGTAAGGTTCTAAGTTGTCTTAGCACTTAAATCTTTACACTTCAGCACAAAGCATCAAAAAACCCCCGCTCGCACCTCGGTGCTTGCGGGGGTTTTTGTTTGAGGATCACGACTGGATCAAATCATCCACGTGCGCTGGTTGCTCATTCAAAGTAGATCAAAATCTAGCCCCGCCACTTGCTATCTGCCGCACAATTCAATTTTTTGATCGGCTGGATAGCCATAAATTTTATGGGTGCTAAAATTAGATTTGAACCAATGAACAATGCACAGCTGCAGCAGCATATTCGTTTGCTCGTGCAGGACAGTCATCGAGTTTTTATCTCAGATCACGCTGCTCAAAGGATGCGTGAGCGCCAGGTGAGCGACTATCAGGTGCTTGAATGTTTGCGACTGGGCATCATTCAACGCCCGCCAGAAATTGATCGTCAAACTGAAGACGTGAAATGTCGCGTTGAGTATTTTGGAACTGCGCGCAATGTGTCTGTGATTGTGGCGTTAGATCAAGTCGAACCCGATATCGTGGTTGTTACTGTAATCGTGCAAAAAAGGTAATTTCAAGTGAAAAACTGGCTTCATTACAGGCTTTGTGGCTTGGATAACGTTTGGTTGGCGAGCGGCTACCAGATCAAAGATACTAAATATGGTCGAGCAGTCTCTGTGTCTGATACTGAGGGCTTGCATCGCTTATTGACCCTTGCGTTGATCAAAAAAGCGGGCCTATTGAGCGGAAAAGAATTTAGATTCTTGCGTGTGCAGTTAGGGTTGTCGCAGCAGGGGTTAGGTAGGTTTTTGGGTGGCCTTTCAGAAAATGCCGTGAGCCTTTGGGAACGTAAAAATACTGTGCCTGCTATTTATGACCACTGGCTTAGGCTAATGGTGATCGCCAAGTTTAGTGGTGATACTAAAGTGGCTGATGCCGTTGAGCGCATCCATACGGTCGAAAAATTGATTCATCAAGACTATGTGGTGAAGGGCCTTGATGCAAAGCGGCGTGTCGAGGTTGTGAAAGACGCTGAGCGCGAGTTGATGGCAGAATAGGTTTGATGCAGTTGGAACACGTAACACGAGAGAGTTGTTATGTTCAGTGTAGTGTCACTAATTAAGTCGTGCGAGTTGCCTGCGACAAACGTTCGTAGCATCCCGCAAGCCGAAACAAGCGATCGCGTTTTAGCATCGCCACAACGGGCTCAGGCTGGCGTCTGCCTGTTGAAAAAAGATCTTCAACCGTAGTGTCGATATGTTGTTGTAATTGAGATGACTGGGTGGGCCACCACTG
>JBIIWK010000064.1:0-12936 GCA_044338955.1 Burkholderiaceae bacterium | reverse complement strand
GCGAAATTGCCGTCACAAGCACCAGTTTGCCGTTGGGTCTGGCGGCTAACGTATCGATATATTCAAGCGAAAGCTTGGCTTTGAAGCGCCCGTAGGGTTCAAGCTGCTCAATGGGGATTTCGAGACGATCTGTTGCAAGATCAAGAATGGGGCGTTTGTTCGCGGCCTGAGCGATTTCGAGGTCACTGCGCATATCAGAGGGTCCGGGCAAGAGTGTCTATTGTTGAGGTCACGATATTACTTGTGCTGAGCCAGAGTGCGCTTATAAAGAGATAAAAATCCTATTGGGAATAGGCCTACCTGGGCTCAGTCGCAGTTTTTTATGGCCATCAGGTAAAAAAATTTCACAATATGGGATAAACTCAATGCTGCAATGCGCCAAAATTGTGATTGTGTAGTCCTTTTTTGCGGTCCTTAGTTGCTCATCAACATACTGGCACTCGTCCAGTGCTTGATCGATCTTGAAGTTGCTCGCGATTGTGTCGCTTTTTATTGACCTTGAATATGCTCCGTTACGTTTCGTCTGAGGCCGCTGTATCCGCTCAGCCCGAGTCTGGCGCCATGGGTATGGCGATTCAGGTGCTCGGGCGGGCGACGCAACTGCTTGATGCGTTAGCCGCGCAGCCCGATCCGGTTGCGTTAAAAGATTTAGCAAAAACGACCGGGCTTCATACGTCAACGGCACATCGTATTTTGAGTGACTTGGTGATCGGGCGCTATGTCGATCGGGTGGATAATGGCTTATATCAACTCGGCATGCGTTTGCTTGAGTTAGGTTCGCTCGTGAAGGGGCGTTTAAACGTGCGTGAAGCGGCCTATGAGGCCATGCACGCCCTGCATCGGCTAACAGGGCAAACCGTTAACCTGTCGGTACAACAGGGCGATGAAATCATCTATATCGACCGTGCCTGGAGCGAGCGTTCGGGGATGCAAGTGGTCCGGGCTATTGGGGGTCGGGCGCCACTGCACCTGACTTCAAATGGCAAGTTGTTTTTGTCAGTGGCCGACGCGCGGCAAGTGCGCACCTATGCCACGCGCACGGGCTTGGCAGCCAGTACCGTAAACAGTATTACGACTCTAGAAAAACTCGAGCACGAACTGACCTCGGTGCGCCAGCTTGGTTATGCGCGTGACAACGAAGAGCTTGAGTTGGGCGTACGCTGTATCGCGGCAGGTATTTATGACGATACCGGCAAGCTGGTCGCAGGGCTCTCGATTTCGGCACCCTCAGGACGCTTGCAAGACGCCTGGATCCCCCAATTAGTATCTACTGCCGGCAGCATCTCAGAGGCGCTAGGCTACGAAGTCACTAGCGGCTGAGCCAGGCCGAGCAGTCTCGACCTGCTCTGCAATGGCGTTACCCGCCAAACAGTTACTTTAACGTGATGCCGCGTGCTTTGACGAGCTCACCCCAGCGCTTGACCTCAGCCTCGATCAGTTGGCCAAAGGCCTCGGGTGAGTCTTTGGCTGGCGTCAGGCCGTCGATGGCTAATTGTTCGGCAGTTGCTGGGTCACTGAGCGCCTCAACAATAGCCTTGTTTAATTTATTGACGATATCCTTTGGGATGCCTTTGGGCCCAATCAAGCCGTGCCAAACCGCGACATCAAAGCCTGGGTAGCCAGACTCGATCACCGTAGGCAATTCGGGTAGCGCGTCTAGTCGATCCTTGGTGGTGACGGCCAGGCCTTGTAGTTTGCCGGATTTGACGTGCGGAACGGTCGAGGCGACTGTTCCAAACATAAATTGCACCGTTCCAGAGATCGTGTCAGTTAAGGCGGGTGAGGTCCCTTTATAAGGGATGTGTAGCGCCTCGACGCCCGCAACACTTAAAAAATATTCTGTTGCGATATGCGTAATGCTACCCGCACCCGATGAGGCGTACGCCAGTTTGCCGGGCTCACTTTTGGCTCGCTCAACAAGCTCTTTCAGCGTTTTAATTTGTGTACCTGGGTTGGTGGCAACCACAAACGGGCCACTCGCTAAGCGAGCCACCGCCGTGATGTCTTTGACTGGATCAAAAGGCAACTTATACAGATTGGCGTTTACGGTGTAGCTGGTTGCAGCTAAAAAAAGCGTGTAGCCATCACCGGCTGCTCGCAGAGCGACCTCAGCACCCAGATTGCCACCGGCTCCGGGTCGATTTTCAACATAAACGGTTTGCCCCAATTTCGCCGTGAGGCGCTGCGCCACAATGCGCGCAATAAAGTCTGAGCCGCCGCCTGGCGCAAAGCCAACGACGATTTTGATGGATTTGCTTGGGTACTCGGCTGCCGTTTGTGCGGCTTGTGCGTACGCGAGTGGTGCCGCTAAGCATGACGTACTGAACAGGGCAGCAGCGCAAAGTAAACGTCTAACTGAAGCAGTTTGCGAGAGTTTGCCGAAATAAGCCATGATGCGGTGATCACCCTAATGAATAAAGCACCCAGTCTAGGGGACAAGCGCGCCAAAGTCGATCATTTTGTTGTTTTTTTGGTGCGCCGCAACAAATACCGATTGACATGAGCGAAAGTAGACTTACAATGACACTTGTGCAGTGCAACAAATCCTGCAAAATGATTTGATCCTAACCCCAGGAGTCCACTATGTCAGCGATCCCCCAGCAAGTTCTGAACAGCCAAAAGGCTGCCATCGACACGTTTGTCGCCATCCAAACCAGCATGTTCACTGGGTTTGAAAAATTCGTCGACCTCAATCTTAAAGTCATGAAAGCGACTTTGGATGATGTGTCGCAAAAGTCACAACAAGTTGCCAGTATCAAAGATGCACAAGAAGCTGTTGCGATGTCATCAAACATGGCTCAGCCAGCCACCGAGAAAGCCATGTCATATAGCAAGCATGTGTATGACATCATGTCTGGTGTGCAGGCCGATCTCGCCAAGCTTGGCGAAACGCATGCCGCCGAAGGCCAAAAGCATGTAAACGACGCAGTCGAACAGTTCAGCAAGCACGCTCCGGCTGGTTCAGAAAGTGCCGTTGCCATGATCAAAAGCGGTTTGGCTCAAGCCACTACCGCTTACGATGCCATGACCAAAGCCGCTAAACAAGCTGCCGAAACCGCAGAAAAGAACCTGACTGCAGCTGCTGCAGCAACGTTCAAAGCTGCTGGCGATGCCGCTGAAACAGTAAAAGCCACCACGCGTGGTCGTAAAGCTGCTTAAGCAAAAATCTTGACCGAGCTTGGTTGAGCGGCGAAATATTACCGCGCAATCAAGTTTAAAAGTACGCTGCCCACAAGGGTGTTGTATCTAGACCTTAAGCGGCTTGCCGCGAGGGGGCTGGGCACAGCAACCGCGTGGGCAAAGTTTTTACTGGCTGCGAGCAGCAACCCTTACTGGGACTGCAGTGTGTTCTAGCTGCGAGCAGACGCCCTTGCGTGGGCAAAATTTTTTCTAGCAGCTATTCGCAACCCTTGCTTAGCAGCGAGGTTTTCTATCTGCGCGCTGCCACCATCGCTTTGACGCTTTCACTCACTAGCGCCGGCCCGCGATAAATCAGCCCGGTGTAGAGCTGCACTGCGTCAGCGCCCGCAGCGATTTTTTCAGCGGCGTGCTGCCCAGAAACAATCCCCCCAACCCCGATGATGGCAAGCTCGGCCCCCACGCGCTGTCGCAAGCGTGCGATCACTTCAAGCGAGCGTGCATGCAGCGGGGCGCCAGACAAACCGCCGGCTTCTTCAGCGTGGTTCATCCCTTGTACCGCCGAGCGCTCGAGCGTGGTGTTGGTGGCGATGACGCCATCAATACCATGGCGTGGTAGCACCTGGGCAATGATGTCGATTTGCTCTTCGCTGAGGTCGGGTGCGATCTTAACGGCTAAGGGAACGCGCCGTCCGTGCTGCTCGGCGAGCTCTAGCCGACGCTGTTGAAGTTGGGATAACAACTGATCAAGTTCGTGCTCACCCTGCAGTGCGCGCAAGTTCTTTGTATTGGGCGAAGAGATATTGACCGTGATGTAATCGGCGTGCGGGTACACGCCCGTTAATCCGATTAGATAATCACTGGCGGCTTGTTCGATTGGCGTGTCGGCATTTTTGCCGATGTTGAGCCCGACGATGCCGCCCTTGCTGCGCCAAGTGCTGCGCGCCACATTGGCCAAAAATGTTTCGAGCCCTAAGTTATTGAAGCCTAACCGATTAATCAAGGCTTGGGCTTGTGGGATGCGAAACATACGCGGCTTGGGGTTGCCGGGCTGCCCACGGGGTGTCACCGTACCGACCTCGATAAAACCGAAACCCAGATTACCCATCGCGTCTATGTGCGCGCCGTTCTTATCGAGCCCGGCAGCCAGGCCAACGCGATTGAGCACAGGCAAGCCCATTAGCGTGGCGGGATCCGACACCCTGCTGTGCATCATGCCGCGCGTCAGTGAACAATCGTAAGCTTTTTGTAGTGCGTGCAAAGTGGTGTCGTGGGCAGCTTCTGCGTCAAGTGCAAACAGCGCCTGCCGTGCGAGGGGGTAAGCTTGAAAAAGGATGGACATGAGCGGTGAGAAAATTTAGAAGTGTGAAAAGATTGGCAAATGCTGCTTGAACAATTGACAGTTAGTGACCAGGATCAGGCGGGTTGTCACGCCAAGCACCTTGAAAACGATATTGAATAGGCGCGTAATTGGACTTGTAAGCCATTTTGGCACTCTGCTCAATCCAATAGCCCAAGTACAGCCATTGTAAATTGAGCTGACGGCATTGCTGAATTTGCCACAAGATGCTGTAAGTACCCAAACTACCCGCAAGGGTCGGGTCGTAAAATGTGTACACCGACGATAAGCCATGTTCAAGCACGTCGATGATGGACACCATGCACAGTTGACCGTCTTCGTTGCGAAACTCAACCAGCCGCGTATTGACCCGGCTCGCTAACAAAAACTGTCCATATTGCGCCTGATTGTCTTCATCCATGCCCCCGCCGGGATGACGCGTTGCCTGATAGCGCGTGTACAGTGCGTAGTGCTCTGCTGACCAAGCGAGTTTAGCGACCAAAGGACGCAGATCTTGGTGGCGTTTCAATACCCGTCTTTGGGTACGACTAGGCTTAAAGTCGTTGACACTCACTCTCACCGGGATGCATGCTCGACAGTCGTCACAGTGCGGTCGGTAGGTAAAGAGGCCGCTGCGTCGAAAGCCCTCTTCAACCAGTTGAGAATAAGTATCTGTGTTGATGAGGTGACTCGGTGCGGCGACCTGCGAGCGCGCCTGACGCCCAGGCAGGTAGCTACAGGGGTAAGGTGCAGTCGCATAGAACTGCAGCGCGGCAAACGGTAACTCTTTAATTTGACTCATGTAAAACGCCCACCCCATCTAGCCAGCCAGATTGCCAAATAATATCAGGGGCCGCAGTGTGTTGACGTACGTGGTCAAGAAACTGTTCGCGTGGCACTGGACAGGCCCCCATACTCGCCAAATGAGAGGTTTGCATTTGGCAGTCAATCCAGCTGACCTGTTGACGCAGTAAAAACCACACCAAATGCACGAGCGCAATTTTTGAGGCATCGGTTGCCCGACTAAACATGGACTCACCGAAAAACATCTTCCCGATGCTGACGCCGTATAGTCCGCCCATCAACTGGCCATTGATCCACGTTTCAATGCTATGCGCTTGCCCCGCCAGATGCCAGGCATGATAAGCAAGTTGCATCTCATCCGTGATCCAAGTGCCAGGCTGACCACCGTTGGCCGCTCGGGCGCATCCTCGCATGACGGCAGCAAAATCGGTATCGACTCGCACCACCACGTCAAAATTTTTAGAGGATTGTGCGGTTGCAATTTGCCGTAAGCGCTTGCGTAAAGAATGCGAGACATGCAGTGCACCGCATTTGAGCACCATACGCGGATCAGGCGACCACCATAAGGGCGGCTCGTCTTGCGAGAACCACGGAAAAATCCCTTGGGTATATGCCGCGCGCAAACGTGGGATCGATAAATCGGCGCCAGCCGCCAACAAACCGGCCGGCTCAGTGAGCGCTTTAGACACTGGAGGGAAGGGCGAATCTGGTTCAAGCCAGGTCAGCGGCAAAGATCCCACGATCGACTCAAATCCTTAGCGTTTGGTCAGACCGAGGGAGTAATGGTGCGTTTCGAAATGGCCGGTTTCACGTTCGCGAAGGTAGTGCTTGAGCGTGGTTGAAACGGATTTAAAGGCGAGGTGATCCCAGGGGATTTCATCCAGGCCATACCAGCGCGCCTCGAGGGTTTCAGGGCCCGGATCGAGTTCGGGGCCTAAAGCCTTGGCTAAAAAATACACATGCACCTGATCCACATGGGGGATGTTGATCACGGTATAGAGTTGGCCCAACTCGATACGCACCCCAGCTTCTTCTTGGGTTTCGCGCGCAGCGCCTTCATCCATCGCTTCGCCAAGCTCCATAAACCCTGCGGGCAGAGTCCAGAAATTAGCGCGCGGTTCGATGGCGCGCAGACACAATAAAATTTTGTCACCCCAAATTGGCAACGTACCGACGACTAAGCGTGGATTTTGATAATGCACGGCGCCGCAGGCTTCGCAAAGGTCTCGCTCGCGATTATCGCCTTCGAGAAGTTTTCGAATGTTTAAGGTGCCGCATTGACTGCAAAATTTTTGCTGCCGAGGGGCGGGAAAATAAAACTCAGATGGGTGGCTCATAGACCACTATTTTAAGGCTAAAGAGGCGCCGTGGGTAGGGGCGCTTTGGGATTTGTAACGAAATTTAGGATGCTGGGGAGATCTTTGCGTTGAACTATCGCAAACGCTGCGGGTTGCGCAAGCGCCTTAAAGCCCCCCGTCGGATCAAAAAAGTCGAGCCCCGTCGCGGGCGTTTGTGTCAGGTCGCTTTGCTCAAGCGCCTCAAGCAGGCTTTGTGCATGGGCTGTCATGAGGCGATCGGCCAAGAGGCCAAGGTCGCGGTCATCGATTCTGGCTGGACCGAGGTTGGTTTGCGCATAGAGTTGTCCGTCTTCATCGAGCAACCATTGCGTGACATGTTCTATCACTTGCCCGTTGTGACTGACGAGCGCGCCTAGCGTCGGATCGAGGCGCACTACAAAAGGCGCTGCATCCAGGCGAACATAGACCCGTTGTGGGCCATTTTGAAAAAACCATTCGCCCGTGGGTTCGGAGGCGTAGTTTCTGCCAAAGAAGCTCAGTATTTGAATGTTGGTGATGCCTTCGCCTAAACCGCCCAAGTCAGCGTCGCCTAGGGGATGCAGGCGCCATTCACCGCGCGCCGAGAGCGACAACCAGCCATAAGCGGCAGGCACATCGGGCCAGCGAATTTGGGCATCAAGTACCGATTGATCCATGCGGTGTTTTTCTCCAGAACCAAAGCAAACTACACCACTGCATCGCCGCTAAAACCCCGAGTGCGTAAGTGAGTGCTTGTGTGCGATCGAAGCCACTTGCCACGAAGCCATCCGTGAGCACACCTAGCCCCCATTGCACGATGAAGGTGCCAGCAAAAATCATCAGGTTCAGTGTGGTGAGCACACGCCCGGCAATATGACTAGGAAATTCGAGCGCGGTTTGGGTTTGCAGCAAAAACATTGCGGGTACTGCCAAGGCGATCAATGGCCAAAGCAACCAGGCCGCCTCAGTCTGCCAGAGGGGGAGTGCCGTAAAGCATAGCGTCAGCCACAGCAGCCCGATTGACGACTGTTTGAATAATGAGGCACCACGCTTGACCAACCATGGGCTCAAAACACCCATCGCAAGGTACGACGCCAAGATCGTCGCGTTTAGGTAGAGCAAGATTTGACTGGCCTGTTCGGCAGTCATGCTCAGCGCTTGCGTGAGCCACGGCCCCACCCACAGGGTTTGCAGTGCGACAAAGCCGCCAATAATCAAAATAGAGGCCGGTATCGCGCGCAGCATGATCGGATGTTGGCACAATGAAAAGAAGCTGTCCGAGTCGGCTGCAGTACCAGCTTGGGCGCTTGCCTGCCGGTCGTAGTCGCCCGTTAAAAAGAACACCAAACACGCTGAGATCAACAACCCAACGCTGGCGATGCTAAAGACGTGACGCCATCCTAAGGCTTCTGCAAGCAACAAGGCAGGCTGAGCAGCAATTAAGGCGCCACCCGTGCCCGCCACCAACATGCACATCACTAGGCGCGCTTGTTGCTCGGGCGGGTAGCAACGCCTGAAATACGAATAAGAAGCCATTAAGCAGGCCGATACCCCAATACCAATCAGGATGCGGCCCAAAAAAAGTATCCAAAGGGATTGCCCCACAGCGATCAAGAGCGAGCCTAACGCGGCCACCAATAAGAGTGCGGCTTCAGTTCGACGTGCGCCGTAGCGGTCGAGCCAGATTCCTACGGGAATCTGCATGACCCCAAAGGCTAAAAAGTAGGCAGATGAGAACCATCCGAGAGCGCTGTTTGACAGACTCAGGTCGTTGGCCAGCAGAGGAGCGATCGCAGCATTGACCGCGCGCAGCGCATACGACAAAAAATAGCCAGAGGCGAAGGCTAAAAAAACCCTGACGGCTAAAAACCCAGATAAATAGGTGGGGGGTAGGGTTTGCGCGCTCGCGGTTACTGTGGTTGTCATCGATTGGCTTTGACATGGCGATCAGCTTACTGGAGGCGCAACCCGGAATCGAACCGAGCTTGACGGATTTGCAATCCGCTACATAACCACTCTGCCATTGCGCCGTAAATGCTGTACTTGTCGGAGGGCGATCATACTACAAAAGGGGATTGCACTTTAATTGCACTTTAATTACACTTTGAACGCGCCTAAAGCGTAGTTTAAGCTCACAACATGCTCAAGGTCGCCTGTCGATGATGGGCCAAGCACAAACAATACTGAGGCACAGCAATGACAAATAACAAGCGCAGGGCGATTTTGCAGGCGGGTTTGGGCTCTTTGGGCTTGGCTGCATGGCCAGCCTGGGCTCAGGCCGACTGGCCCTCGAAAGCAATTGTGGTCATTGTGCCTTTTCCGGCAGGTGGCGGAACCGACGCCTTCGCGCGGCCCATTTCTGCAGTCATGTCAAAGTCGTTGGGCAAACAGTTGGTGCTCGACAACCGCGGCGGAGCGGGCGGCAATCTGGGGGCGACCTTGGCCGCACGTGCGACACCCGATGGCTACAACTGGTTTATGGGTGCTGTGCATCACGCGATCGCACCTTCGATGTACCCAAATCTTGAGTACAGCCTCGAAAAAGACTTCATACCGATCGCCATGGTGGCACGCGTCCCGCAAGTGTTAGTGGTCAACCCGAAAAAGATTTCCGGCGACTTCAAAGCATTTCTTGAAACGGCCAAGGCCAATCCGGGCAAACTGAACTATGGTTCTGCTGGCAGTGGCACCTCGCATCATTTAGCCGGTGAGCTTTTCAAGATCCAGTCAAAAACTGACATCACCCACATTCCGTATAAGGGTGCGGGCCCAGCCTTGCAAGGCCTGCTTGCTGGTGATGTAGATATGATGTTTGACGGCTTAGGCTCGTCTGCGCAGCATATCAAGGCTGGCAGGTTGAATGCCCTGATGGTGGCGGGTAATGTGCGCAATCCTGCCATCCCTGACGTGCCCTGCGCAGCTGAACTGGGCTTCCCTGATTACAACGTCACAACGTGGTACGGCATTTGGGCGCCTAAAGGCACACCTCCCGAGGCGCAGGCCCGCATGTTGGCCGAGCTTAAAAAACTGCCGTTGGATGCGTTAATTAAGGATGGCTGGGCCGCAAATGGCGCCGAGTTTCCAGATTTAACGGGCGCTGCGTTCGGTGCGTTTGTCACAGCCGAAATCAAACGCTGGGCCGAAGTGGTCAAAACTTCCGGGGCCAAGCTCGATTAATTACGCCTGATTCGCCCTCAAAGGCTAGGGATGGTCAAGCAGACCTCTTTAGCCCTTAATGGCTAGGGATGGTCAAGCAAACATCTTTAGCCCTCAGAGGCGAGGGATGGTCGAGCAAACATCTTTAGCCCTCAATGGCGAGGCTTCATTGAGGCAGTTGTTGTTAGTCTTTTGAGCAAGCGGCTGCAATAAGCGCTTGCGCCAGGGTGACCTTGTATAGCGCCTCGGCGACGGTCGTGGGGTAGATCGGTACCCAATTGGTATCGATCGAGCTGCCGACTTGTACGCCCGTGCCCTTGGGGCCTTCGTAAAAGGTTCGGCGCAGCGACTGGTGCGACGGGATGTTGCAATCAACCTGATATTCGTGAATCGAGGACAGCGAGGGCTTGTTGTTGATCAACAGAGGCTTAACGTCATCGTACATCGCCCAGATGGTGACGAATTTTCTGTCCTTTTTTTTGCTGGCCGGGTCGATATATAAGGTTCTGTTGACCGTAGCATTTGAGGCGATTTCAACCCATTCGGCTTGAGCAGCCGTATTGCTCAGCAAATTTAGTGCGACGCAAAGCAAGGCTTTTATAGCGCACCGCCGCAGCAAGCTGTCTTGATACTTTTTATATTGGGCAGAACGGATGAAGGGGAGTTTAGGCAAAGAACTCAATGTGTTCGCCTCTATGCAGTGAAGTGAGGTGCAGTGTCGATGACTGCAAACAATTTCTGCGACTAACTGAAAACTACCGATTACCTAAATCCAGAAAAAATCTGGAGCGGGAGAAGAGTCTCGAACTCTCGACCTCAACCTTGGCAAGGTTGCGCTCTACCAACTGAGCTACTCCCGCTTTGAAACTACTGTACCATTCACAACGTCAGCGACTATAGCATACATATACCCCACCATGTCAAATCAATCCTTGCAAAAGGGGTCACATTCGTTGAGCGCGCAGGTTCAAGACTTGTCATCGTTCAATACTTTGCATTTGACGTGTCGGGCCGAGCAAGTGGTTGCCCTAGAAAGTCTTGAACAGCTGGCCGAACTAGGTCGTCAACTTGTTCAAGCGCCTGAGTTTTTAGTGTTGGGAGGGGGCAGTAATGTGGTTTTGCCCAGCACGCTTTCGTCTTTGGTGGTGCGTGTGGCGCTCAAAGGTATTGCGCAGGTAGAAAGCGCCGCCGATCATTGGCTGATCGATGTGGCGGCCGGTGAAAACTGGCACGACTGGGTGGTCACTGCCACGGCACATGGCTGGTGGGGCCTTGAAAATCTTGGGTTGATACCGGGTACAGTGGGGGCTGCGCCAGTTCAAAATATTGGCGCCTATGGGGTCGAGTTGTGTCAGCGTATTGCGTCGGTGACAGCTTGGCACGTCGCCACACAAAAGTACGTCACCTTATCGCGCGCAGAATGCGAGTTCGCTTATCGCGATAGTATTTTTAAACGTGCCAGACGCGGTGAGTGGCTGATTGTTTCAGTGCGTTTTGCCCTGCCTAAGGCTTGGCAGCCCGTGCTGACCTATCCCGATCTGGCCAAGCATCCGCAGCTTGCATTGGCCTCACAGGCCGTGACAGCACAGGCCTCACATACAGCAACTGCACAGCCCGTCAGCGCACAGGCCGTACTAGACGCCGTCTGCGACATTCGGCGCCGCAAATTGCCAGACCCTGCAGTTCTGGGCAATGCTGGCAGCTTTTTTAAAAATCCAGTGGTGTCCGCAGCACAACACGTGGCGCTGCAAGCGCGCTTCGCGCAACTCGTGTCCTATCCTCAACAGGGGGGCGGCTTTAAGCTGGCCGCTGGTTGGTTGATCGAGCACTGTGGCTTCAAAGGTTTAAGATCAGGCGCAGTAGGCGTACACGCCCAACAAGCCTTGGTATTAGTCAATTATGGTGGCGCCCAAGCCGACGAACTACTCGCGCTAGCCCGCGCGATCACTGAGGCCGTGCAGAATAAATTTGGCGTGTTGCTCGAGATTGAGCCACTGATCGTTTAAACGATCTCAGAGAAATCTTCAAGCGCGTAGATTACGCCACACTTAGCGAGTAGCCCTGCGCTGCCGTTGCCGCTCGCTAGGAAGCCGCCGTGTCATTGTATTGAATCGAGGCGTTCACAGACCAAGAACGGTTTGCATATCAAACAAGCCCGCCTTTTTGTCTTTCAAAAAGCGTGCTGCACGAAGGCTGCCTTCGGCGTAGCCCGCGCGACTGCTTGAGCGGTGTGTGATTTCGATGCGCTCACCGATACCGCAAAAATAGACAGTATGGTCACCCACGATGTCACCGCCGCGCACCACTGAAAAACCGATCGTGCCAGTTTCACGGGGCCCGGTGTGGCCCTCGCGTGTCCAGGTGGCGATGTCATCGAGGGGCTTGCCCCAGGCTTGCGCAATAGTTTCGCCCATCTTGAGCGCTGTGCCCGACGGCGCATCAACTTTGTGGTGGTGATGGGCTTCAAAGACTTCGACGTCGTAGCCCGCATTGAGAATGCGCGCCGCCATGTCTAACAGTTTGAGTGTTGCGTTGACGCCAACACTCATATTTGGCGCAAACACTACACCGATTTTTTTTGCCGCCTGGGCGATGGCGGCTTTGCCCGCATCGTCAAAACCCGTCGTGCCAATCACCATATTGACACCGTACTGCTCGCAGGCCGCCAAGTGCAGCAGCGAGCCCTCGGGCCGAGTGAAATCAATCAGGCAGTCGGCGTCTTTGAGCGCTGACAGCTGGTCTGTGATGAGCACACCGCTAGGCTTGCCTAAAAAGGCGCAGGCGTCTTGACCGATCATGGGCGAGCCGGCGACATCAAGCGCCGCAGCGAGGCAAAGGTCGGTTGACTGAGACACCGACTCAATCAACATGCGGCCCATGCGGCCACTGGCTCCTGCTATTGCGATACGCATCATGTGACGGCTACCTGAAAGGATTGATTAGCGCAGTGGTACGGGCGCATCTTCTGGTGCGCCAGGTAAGGCCTGAGGATCACTGAGCGGTGGGCCGGTTAAGGTCTGCATCTGATCGATGTTGACCCCGGGGATCAGTTGAATCGCGGCTGCGCCGTCGTTGTTTAGGCGTTCGTTATCAAGTTTAATTTGTTTATTTTCTCGTACCGTGATGCCGACTTCATCGCGCGCAATTTGAAAAGGTTGCAGTTCAGGTTGTTCTTCGCCGCGC
>JBIIWK010000062.1:0-12994 GCA_044338955.1 Burkholderiaceae bacterium | reverse complement strand
TGCGCATCTCAACATGCGTGAACAGTTTAAGCTCTGTGAGTCGATGCACGGGCAGCTGGATTGGTCGCCACCCTTGCGTGCGCAGCTGCTTGCACTAGATCACTGGGTAGCCGAGCAGCTTGAGCCGCCACCCACTTGTCTGATGCTCTTACGGCCAGCGCGTGCAGATGAGGCGGTGTACGGCGCGCCGAGATACTTACCCGAGGCTACAGTGCTGGTGCCTCAGACCGATGCCGATGACAATCCGCTCGGTGGGATCCAAGTGCCTGATGTGGCGGTACCCTTGGGCACCCATGGTCGACCCAACGCACCTTTGACGAACGTAATTTGTCGCTTGGCGGGTACCTACAAGCCGTTTTTTACTTTGCAACAAGAGCGCTTGCATGCAAATGACCCAAGGCTGTCTCTTGAAGAGCGTTATCCCGAAGGCTTAAATCAGTATGTGCAGCGGGTACGAGAAGTGAGCGATCAGCTTGTTGCACAGAGGTATTTGCTGGCAGCCGACGCGGCGGTGATTGTGAACGCGGCGGCTGATGAAACCCTTTTGAAGCCGACTCCAACACGCCCAATATTTCGCTAAGTGCGGGTGAGTGAAAAGTTTAAGCAAATATGCGGGAATCCTCTGCGTTCAGGGGGAGGGTAAATAGCGCTGACATCGCAGGTGAGCCGCAGCATAACTGGTGTTGATAAGAATTACTGACAGGTATGCGGCCGTTTGTGTAAGCAAACGGCTTTTAGAACATAGTGCGGCCCCTTAACGCTTTAGTTTCAGAAAGTTGACGTTTGCCTTCAAGCCGTCGCTGCTTTGAGCCGTAAGTTGGCTTCGTAGCATGCCGAGTTTTGGGTGGCCGGGCAACGCTATTGACCAGTTCGTTGAGCCTTGCTAACGCCTCGGTGCGGTTCATGTCTTGGCTGCGGTGCGTTTGAGCCTTGATCACGATGGCGCCATCGCGGGTGATGCGATGGTCTTTAAGCGCTAACAGGCGTACTTTGACGTCTGCGCTTAGCGTTGAGGTGGGGATGCTGAAGCGCAGGTGAATGGCGCTTGAGACCTTGTTAACGTTTTGCCCGCCCGCGCCCTGCGCCCGTACAGCGGTAATCGTGACGTCGTCTTCAGAAAGGGTAATTTGGGCGTACATTGTGAGAATGAGTGAATGACCTGTAAACTACATTATCGTTTATTCTAGGGAGCTTATCGTGGCCAAAGGTCAGCAGAAATCCAGTAAAGAATCCAAAAAGCCTAAAAAAGACACTTCGACTCCAAAACCTGCGTCAGGGCTAACAGAGCCGGTGCGCGCCACGACCGTTAACACGGTTTACACACGCATCAAGAATAAAGATAAATAGTCTGAAAGTATAGATAATGGGCATTGCGCCTCTGAAAAGAGGTTCAATGCCCATTTGTATGACTCAACAGTCTGAGTGGCTTAAGCTTTAACCAACAGCGCTGCACACGAGCGGGTGGTTTCGGTATCAAGTTTGGCGACGCCTGGCATTTTGCCCCAGCCACCTTTTTCAATGTAGGTGGCGCGCGCCCACTCATCTGCTTTTTTCAGTTCAGCCAGATTGACTGAAAAATTCGCATCACGTTTGAACATTTCAGCGCAAACAGGTGCCAGTGCAGCCGCGACCGCCTTGTTGGCGGTCGCTTTACCGATCGTGGCAGTGCCGCCCGCGGTGTGCCAGTCGGCAAAACCAAAACCAATAAGTGCGATTAAGCCGGCTCCGGCAACGGCGCCCCAAAGCGTGGGTTCGGTCTGTGCAGGAAGTTTCATAGGTTGCCTTTAAAGGGTATGCGGAAGTCCGTCCGCAAGCGGTTCAGCCCACTGTACGCCCTATGTCGGCGTTGAAGTGGTTTTATCGCCAGTTTCATTCGTTTTGGAGGGAATACCCTCTCAAAGGGAATACCCTTCAAAATTTGCAATAGCAGGTGACATTACGCAATGTTGAGAGGGAAACGCGTGTTCGACCTAGACGGTTCAGCTGAATCAATCCACACTCGGTTTCAACGATTCTAAGACTCAGTGGTGTCTTAGCAAATCAGTCTGTCAAGGGTTGTTAAAGTCTATGAGCACTGATCACGAATCTCTTGCGCAAGAGAACGAAGAGCTGAACGTTATTTTCGAAACAGCAGAGTTTGGAATCTTATTGCTCAGAAATAGAACCATCGTTCGTGCTAACGCCGCGATGGATGCTATTTTTGGGTATGAACAAGGTGGCATGATCGGTCAAACCACTGCGTCGTGGTATGTCACCGATGCCGACAATCAAGCGATGGTTGCGGGCTACGAAAAAATGTGGCGTGGCGAAATGAATAATCAAGAGATGCCACTCTATCGAAAGGATCGCAGCAGCACCTTCTACGCGAGAATGTGTGGGCGCGCCATCGATCGCAGCGATCCGACGCGCGGCACAGTCTGGATGATCGAAGACATTAGTATTCGTAAGCAGCAAGAGGTCGAGCTAAAAATCGCGCGAGATAAAGCGCAAGAGGCGGCACAAACTAAAAGTGATTTTCTGGCCAATATGAGCCACGAAATCCGAACGCCAATGAATGCCATCATCGGCCTGAGCAACTTGGTTCAAAAGACTGAGTTAAATCCTCGTCAGCGCGACTATGTGCAAAAGATCCACCAATCAGGCAAGCACCTGCTTGGCATCATTAACGACATCTTGGATTTTTCAAAAATAGAGGCAGGCAAACTGACTGTTGAGAAAATTGATTTCAGTCTGCAGTCAGTGCTCGATAACGTCTTAACCTTGGTTGCTGAAAAAGCACATGCCAAAGGGTTAGAGCTCATTTTCAATATCGCGGCAGACGTACCGCAGCGGCTGGTGGGCGATGCTTTGCGCTTGAGTCAAATCTTGATCAACTACGCAAATAATTCGGTCAAATTTACCGATAAAGGACAAATTGAAATTGTCTTGCGTATTGATGAACGCAAAGACGACGAGTTACAGCTTTACTGCGCCGTGCGGGATACGGGTATTGGCCTGACGCCGGATCAGATCAAATTGATGTTTCAAAGTTTTCAACAAGCCGATTCATCGACGACTCGCAAGTATGGTGGTACGGGTCTCGGGCTGTCGATCGCTAAAAAACTAGCCGAATTAATGAACGGTACTGTGGGCGTCGAAAGCGTTGCGGGCGAGGGCAGTACGTTTTGGTTTACGGGCTGGCTAGGAGTGAGTCATCAGGCGCCGCACTATCGCAATCCAGTACACAATCTGCGTGATAAGCGGATCTTGGTGATTGACGATAACGAAGCCGCTTCTATTGTGCTGATCGATCTGCTTGAACACATGGGGCTTGAGGTGATGGCCGCAGTAAGTGGAGAGGCAGCCCTTGCATGTATCCAACAGCAGGCGACTGTCGGTAGGCCGTTTGAACTGCTATTGATAGATTGGCAGCTTTCGGGAATTGATGGCGTTGAGACTGCGCGTCGCACCAAAGAACTGAACATACCCTCAGCACATATGGTGATGGTGACTGGCTACGATACCGATAGCTTGTTGCCCTTAGCCGCAGAGGTTGGAATCGACCAAGTCTTACTCAAGCCCGTCAATCCGGCAAAGCTGGCTGAGGCGCTCATGTCGTTTTATGCAAATGATGCTCAACCCCACAGTCTTGGGCTTGAGCCGCAGGGGAAAAGTTTACTTGAATTGGTGTCGTCTATTGCAGGTTCAAATATTTTATTGGTTGAAGATAATGAGATCAATCAATTGGTCGCGACAGAACTGCTAGCCGAAGGTAATGTCAAAGTTGAAGTTGCGAATCACGGCAAAGAAGCGTTAGACATGATTCTGGCTAGGCCTACCCACTGGGATGTGGTCTTGATGGACATGCAAATGCCGGTGATGGATGGCGTGACGGCCACAATCGAGGTGAGAAAAACAATTTCTGCCGAGCAGTTGCCTATCGTGGCAATGACCGCTAACGCGATGGCGCAAGACAAAGAAAAATGTATGGCGGCAGGGATGCAAGATTTTGTGACTAAGCCGATTGATCCGGATGTGCTTTGGGACACATTGCTGCGTGTGATCCGTCCTAAGGCCAAGAATCAAGAGGCAATTGTGTTGACAAAGGTGTCGCAAACAGGACCCGACACGGCAGTATCTAGCTCGACCGCGGTTGTAGCGAACCTCAATGCGCCGAACGCCGCCGCCTCGGTGCTCGCTAAAGCGACCGTGGCGACCTCGAGCGTTCTAACACCGGTCGTGCCGGTTGTAATCGAGCAATTCGTGTTGCCAAGCGGTATTCAAGGGCTTGATAGCGCATTAGGTTTGCGACGCGTCTCAGGAAAAATCGCACTCTATGAAACGATTCTTCGCAAATATATTGCGAGCCAAGCGACTGTCATCGACGAGTTGCGTGCTGCTGTCACGCAACAAGATTTTGAGCTGGCGAAGCGTCTGGCTCACACCACGAAAGGTGTGAGCGGCAATATTGGTGCAACGCTTGTGCAGGGGATCGCTGCAGACATTGAAACGGGTCTAGGTGAAAGTGTCGACTCTGTTGCGATCTTGGAGAGGATCGCTGCATTGCAGTTAGCACTTGCCCCGTTGCTGCAAAGCCTTGCGGACTGTCTACCAAACGATGCAAAAGTGGTGGCTGTGGCGATTGATACCGAAAAACTCTCAGAGCTACGTGCGCAACTGTCTGACTTTCTTAAGGCAGATGACTCACAAGCTGCTGACCTGTTTGAAGAGCATGCCAGCCTGTTTAGGGCAGCATGGCCTGAGCAATTCAAAAGTCTTGAAACAGATTTAAAGAATTTTGATTTTGATCAGGCCTTGCAAACCCTAGAAGCGATTGACTGAACTGATTTGTTGGTCGCCACTTCGATTGTCTTTCACTGCTCAGACTGCCTTCTTTGACTGCCTGAGCTTTGAATGATTAATCTAAGCTGCTTTCTTCAAAATATCGTCTTTATTCTCATCTAAATACTCTTCCATCACGCGATAGCCAATATCGTGACGGCGTTTGATGCCGTGTGCCGAAAAATCCATGCCACCCGTCATCGGCATGTGCGGCGCGCCGACTGAATGCAGATTTTCAAGTGCCAGCAATGGTTGCAAGGTTTTAAACGGCTCTGATTTTCTGATTTCAGAGTTGGCTGGCAACTTGTCAGATAGCAGCCGAATCAAGTCATGCGCATGCTTCACAACATTGTCGGGGCCGTTTAAGCGATTTTCATATTGAATCTCAAGCATGCGGTGCTGAACTTCGTGCAGAGTCTTTGGGATTGGACCATGCTCTGGAAATAAATCGATGCAAAAAATGGGAAGAGATTGACGTTCTTTTTCAGTCAACATTCGGCATAAAGTCAATGCTGGCGTATTATCAACCAGACCACCATCCCAATAATGGTGATGATCAATTTCTACGGGTGCAAAGCTTGGTGGTAAGGCTCCGCTCGCTAAAATATGCTCGAGTCTAAGTTTCTTTTTCTGACCATTCATAAACGAGTGTCCTTCGCCCGTTCGAATATTAGTTGCGACAATGCCAATCCTGATCAGGTCAACATTGTTCAGCCGATCGAAGTCGATCAATTCAGCTAACGTTTTTTTCATTGGCTCAACATCGTTTAGGCTGTTCCAATGCGAACTACTGAAAAAATCCATGCGTGGCTTCCAATAGTTAGGATTGCCAAACATTGAGAGCCAGGATTGATTGTCTGCTTGAAGAAACGGATGAGGCTCGATCGTGACAGAGTGCCAGAATTTGTTGAGATTTTCGCGAATATTGCCCTCGGATGCGCCGGCAATGATGGCCGCTGTATACGCCCCGATGGATACGCCCGCAATGACTTTGGGCGTAAAGTTGTGCTCGATTAGGCACTGTATGGCACCCCACTCATAGGCGCCTAAGGCACCTCCGCCCTGTAAAACCAGTCCTATTTCAACGGTTTTATTTTTCATATCAAATACCTTTTCTAGAGAAAACAGATAGCCACTCTGGCCAAGCAGGTTGATGGGTGCCCAAGGGGACAACGGGCAAATCCCAGCGCGAGGTCGTGTCCGAATATCTAACGATCGAGCCAAGCGAGTGCAAACGCCCAAAGCCGGTATCTGTTTCAACCATGTAACGCTGCAACACATCGACGGGCACCACGGGTGTTGTGGCACTGGCCTCTGTCAAACCTTGTTGCATCAGCATCATTGCCGTACGAGTGAGTGATACGCGCACATGCCAACTGCCCCCTTCGGTTGCGCGTCGAATTAATGCAGCCAATACTCCGGTCGCAGCTAAGTGACCTGTGAGGTAGTCGTTAGGAAAAAAGAATTTAGTTAAAGAAGGGTTTTGTTCACTGCCCTCGGTGACTGCGATCCCCGAAACAGATTGTGCGAGCTGTTCCCAGCCCGGATGATGGTGCCACGGGCCGTCAAAGCCAAAACAAGAGATCGATAGATAGATAATGCCTGGCCTAACTTCGGCTAGTTTTTCTGGAGGAAACATCTCAGACACGCTGCCTGGTCGATAGCTTTGAGCAAAGACATCTGCCTCGCTAGCAAGCTCGAGAAGTTTCTTTTTGCCGGCATCTTGTTTAATGTCTAAAAATGCAGAGAGTTTGCCGTGCCCAGTATCGATATCAAAAGGGGGCAGCGTAGCGCGGTGCGGCGAGTAGATGTGTAAAGGTGTGGCACCTTTCGAGGCTAAGGCTTTTGCGCTTGTGGGGCCCGCAATCACATGCGTCAGATCAAGTATCTTGATCCCTGTCAGCGGACGCAAACCAGCCGCAGGATAAATGTTCGGCTGGATCGGAAAGCCTTCAATTGGCGCCTCTCCGATTTTGATCAGCTCGATGACGGGTTGCTCGGCAAGGTATTTGCCTTGCGGATGGGCTAGCCATTCAGACTGGCTACGAACCATGACGCCAGGCAACTTCTTCTCTGCAATCGCCTGCTCTAGCGCAGCAGCATCCCATCCTAAAATGGCTTGTCCAACTGCTTTTGTACTATGACCGCAGTCTAGCAAGTCAAGAAGACCGTTGCGCAGTAAAGGATAGCCGCCATCAATCATGACATGTCGACCATCTTTGGTCGGATACATGCCTACGGTTGGATAGTCTGGCTCTGGCAACGCGATGGGGTAATCCCAAATGCGTTGATGAAACACGCTTTGCATGGCGAGTGAGGCACCCTGCAAATCAAATGAGGCGGTCTGCGAGCGGCCCGTGCGCATCTTCCAGATGTGGTTGATCAGCATTGCCTGAGCACTCAGCACCGAGGCGCAAGTTTCAGCGGCGCGCAGACGCGTTTGCAAAATTGGAAGGGCATCGTTAACCGTCACGCTATTTGTGACTGGGCCGACTCCGGTCCCCTTGAGAATTTCTTGTGCGAGTTGTTGGATCAAAGAATGTCCTCTGAAAGTCGTGAGAGCAAACCCCTAGGGTTTCCTTAATCAGACTAGCAGAGGAATCTTTATTCTTTGCGCGCGATCCTACAGATCACTTGGTATTGGCATTTACGCAAGGTGTTTTGCGATTTATGTAAGTTGTTGCCAACTAGAGCTTTTGCTCTTTCACTATGTAAATGGTTTGCCAAACCGCCAAAGCAACGCCCGCCCATTTGAGTGTGCGCCACCGCTTTTTAATCAGCAGCGACGATAAGGCAGAGGTGAGGTAAGGGTACTGAGCCGCCAGCGCTATCCCCGTTGCCACAAAGTGCCCCCCTCTAACTTTCGACATCTTTTGCAGCCAGTGTTTTGGACTCAACTCTAATTTGAGTTGGGTGCTGTGTACGACTAAAGATTGACGCTCGAAGGCGGCGCGTAACCTCAAGAGTTCAAGGTGGGCTTGCCGACTGGGGATGGCTGATTGTTTAGCGCGCATGAAAATCTTCTCGCTGTGAATCTGAGTCGCGCTCGGCACGATGAGACGTTGCGCTCGCTGCTGTTTGCCAAGTTGACACTAGCGCGAGATCTTGTGAGAGTTCTTGGCGCGTGATTTCAAACGGCGTTGCTTCAGTTTTTAAGCGGTGGATGAGCCGAAACATGCAGCCTAAGCCGATTAGCGTGTAGCTCAAAGCCAAGCCGCCAATCGCCCAATAGCGAAACTCGCCAGGCCAAAACAAAGAAATAAAAAAAATTGAAAAAATGACCAGTGCCAAAAGTAGAAAAATAAACCCCAATCCGAACAGTGCCAGTAGAGAAAAAAATCGTGCCCGTTGCTCTGCAAGCTCAAGACTGAAGATTTCAGCTCGAGTTTGCAGAATTGCACCCAGATCACCGACGATCTGGCCGAGATTGTGTCGGATGGTCATGTCGGCTTAACGTCGGCTTAGCAGCAAGCCAAGCAACAGACCCACGACACCGGCAGCCGCCACGGCTTGCCAAGGTTTGTCATGCACATAGTCATCCGCCTCGCGCACCGCTTTACGTCCTTGTCTGACCAGCGAGTCTTGCGTGTCGTAAAGAGACTCGCGGGTTGCGCGAAGCGAGTCAACAGCGCGTGCCCGAAGCTCTGCAGCTTGATCGCCCGTTGCATTGGCTGCACTGCGTAATAGGGCTTCAGCTTCATTTAAAGCGCCTTTTAAGCCCTCTAGGAGCTTGTCTTGCGCGCTTGCTGTGTGTTCGGTGTTTTCTGGTTGATTCATGATTACCCCCTGAAATTGAGTGTGAACTGCTACTTGCAGTATGCACCTGTTATAAAGATTACTCTTGATTTATCTCAATATGGCCTCATACCAAAGATCCGGTAACCCATTTTTTTGCAGAGCTTATGAAATTACTTTCTAAAACGAATTTTGGCGCGATCGAGCTTGCAAATCGCGTCGTGATGGCCCCCTTGACGCGCATGCGCGCAGGTGCGGGCGATGTGCCCGGCGAATTGGCCGTGCAGTATTACGCTCAGCGGGCAAGCGCAGGTTTGATCGTTTCTGAAGCAGCGCAGATCTCTGCTTTGGCGAAGGGCTATCCAGCCACACCAGGCATTTACAGCGATGAGCAAGTACAAGGCTGGCGCAAAGTAACCGACGCTGTCCATGCTGCTGGCGGTAAAATTATTTGTCAGCTTTGGCATGTCGGTCGTATCTCGCACAGTTCCTTGCATCCAGAGCAAGGTTTGCCGGTTGCGCCCTCGGCGATCGCGCCTAGTGGCAAGGTATACACGGCCTCTTGGGGCCTCGAAGCGTTTGAGACACCTCGGGCCATTGAACCAAGTGAAATTCCTGGCTTAATTCAAGACTATGTCCACGCGGCCAAACAGGCCAAACTCGCCGGCTTTGACGGCGTTGAAGTACACGGCGCAAATGGTTACCTGTTAGATCAGTTTTTGCATAACGGCTCAAACAAACGTACCGATCAATATGGCGGCAGCGTTGAAAACCGTAGCCGTTTGTTGCTTGAAGTGTTGCAGGCCGTCTGTGGTGTTTGGGGCAGTGATCGCGTTGGTGTGCGTTTGTCGCCTTATGGCACGTTTAATGATATGTCTGACACCGATGTGAAAGGGCTCTTTACGTATCTAGTGGGTGCTTTAAGCAAAATGCAGTTGGCGTTTTTGCATTTCATTGAGCCGCGCTCAACCATGGCCGGTGGGACAGACAAAGTGGCCGAAGATCAACCCAGTACGTCGAAACTCTTTGGGCCAATGTTTGGCGGTAAAGTGCTGTCGGCAGGCGGCTATGGTCGCGATGATGCCGAGGCTGTCGTTGCAAGCGGTCAAGCTGACGCGGTGGCGTTTGGGCGCTTCTTTATCTCTAATCCTGATTTGCCCAAACGTTTTGAGTTAAATGCACCCTTGACGCCGTACGACCGTAAAACGTTTTACGGTGGTGATGCTAAGGGCTATACCGATTACCCAACGCTCTAACGCTAGCCTAGTCAAATAGACCCATTCTTCCTGCATAATTATTCGCAGGAAGAATGTTGGGTGAGTGCAAATCTGTGGTTGCATACAGACTCCTCACCCCGCGCGCGCTAGGTGAGCCCAGCAAGATCGGCCGTGACAATCAAGCGACAGTAATATTCTGACGCTTATAGTCTTAAGGTCTCTGGATTTACAACAAATTGTGGCGCATTGCCGCTTAGAATTGCGGCCATATCGTTTGCCATCGACTCATAGATGCGTGTCATTGCACCCTCGCTTGTCGCCATCGCGTGAGGGGATACCAGACAATTTTGTAAGCCAAAAATTGGATGTGTGTGGTCGGGCGGTTCGACTAAAAATACGTCTAAGGCAGCACCACGTAAATGACCGCTGACTAACATTTCGTAAATGGGGTCAAGGCTTTCAATGACTCCGCCTCGCGCTAGGTTCACTAAGAACGAACCTTGCTTCATGCGTTGCAGTCTCGTACGATTAATCAAGCCCATGGTTTCGTCGTTTTGTGGACAGTGCAGCGTGACATAGTCTGCTTGCGCCATCAGCGTATCGAGGTCAACCAGTTTGACGCCAAGCGCACTGGCAACTGCAGGATCAAGATAAGGGTCATAGGCAATGACGTTCATTTCAAACGGCTTTGCCATCTTCGCCACGATTTGACCGATGCGACCCAAGCCGATAATGCCTAGCGTTTTTTGATCTAGGTCTGTACCTTGCGACGCGATACGCGCTTGCCAATTACCTCGCTTGGTTTCGCGATCCCAGTGCGTAATCATTTTGCATAACGCAAGCATAAAAGCGAAGGCTGCTTCAGCGACCGCACGCGCACCAGCACCTGGTGCATACACCACCGCGATGCCACGTTCGGTTGCAGCGTTGATGTCCACCGTGTCGTAGCCCACGCCGGTTCGACCGATCACCTTTAAGTGCGGGGCAGCATCCATGAGGGCGGCCGTGATTTGCACCTGACCACGCACGACTAGACCGAGAGCTGGGGCGATTTCGCGCATTAAGCCTTCAAGCGTAGGCTGGGCCGCGACCTTGAACTGACCAAAACGCGAAAGCGTTTGTTCAGCGTATAGATCGAGCGGTTGGGTAGACAGGATGATGGGCTGGTTCACGGGATGGACCTTTGTGTAGCAGGGCAAAAAAGGGTGCGTACGTTGTCGATCAGTCAATATTACACGTGGTGCCTAATGCCGGTGCGACCCTATTGAGGCTTGCTTGATGATGCTGCGGCGCAGCGCAAAATTCTAGTCTGGGCTGTGCTAATCTCAAGCCACGTTTTCGGGTCAAAAAAAGACAGAGAAGTCTATGCTCGAGTTTATGTTGCGCCGCACACTTGTTGCCTTGCCAGTGTTATTGCTGGTCAGTTTGATCTCTGCTTTGATTATGGAGATGGTGCCTGGAGACCCTGCCGTGTTGATCGCGGGTCAAAGCGCAACGGATCTTGAGTTAGCGCAAATTCGTGAACAACTGGGTTTGAATCGCCCATTTCTTTCAAGACTGTTTGATTGGTACATGGCGTTAGCCCGTGGTGATTTAGGGGATTCAATACTCTTGAACCGACCCGTGACTCAGGCAATCGCAGAGCGCGTTCCCGTGACACTCGCGTTGGCGGGCTCGGCCTTACTGCTCACCATCTTGCTTGGCGTGCCCTGTGGTGTGCTATCCGCTGTTTATGCGAACACTTGGATTGATCAAGCCTTATTAACGTTTTCGTTATTGGGTGTGTCGATCCCAAACTTTTGGCTCAGTTTGATGCTAATCGTGCTGTTTGGTGTCATGCTCGATTGGTTACCTGCGGGTGGCTACATCCCCTTCGCGGATGACCCGCTTGGTTGGGTGAGATGTTTAATTCTGCCCGCGTTTTCATTAGCTCTCTTGCAGGTTGGGCTATTAGCTCGTATCACTCGAGCCACCATGCTAGAGGTCTTGCAGCAAGATTATGTGCGCACCGCGCGCGCGAAGGGCTTACCCGTTTTGATGGTCGTGGGTAAACATGCTTTTAAAAATGTCCTGATTCCCGTAATCACCGTGATCGGCATTAGTTTTGGACTGTTGTTATCGGGCTCAGTGGTCATCGAAACTGTGTATTCACTCCCGGGAATGGGTCGGTTGCTGGCTAATGCGGTATTTGGTCGCGACTATCCCTTGATACAAGGTGGGCTATTGGTGACCGCGGCAGTGCTGGTGCTGTTGAACTTGATGGTTGATGTGCTCTATGCCATGGTTGACCCGCGAGTGAAATATGGCAAGCGTTGACACGTTACAAGCACCTGAGCGCATTGAGGCAGCGCGCCCGCCATCTATATGGCGAAAACTGTTGCGCCATCGTTTATTTATGACAGGCGCTACGCTTTTATTGTTGATGGTGTTACTCGCAATTTTTGCAGACTGGATCGAAATCAGACCTCCTGAAAAAATGCAAGTTCGATTGCGATTTAAAACCCCAGATTTCGCTTATCCGCTCGGCACGGATAACTATGGTCGTGATATTTACAGCCGCCTCGTTCATGGGGCCCGTCTGTCACTGGCGATAGGGTTTGCAGTGGCATTGATTACTGGCATTTTAGGCACCGCAATTGGCGTTGCGGCGGGTTATTTCAAACGATTGGATAGCCCTCTAATGCGTTTAATGGATGCGCTGATGGCGTTTCCAGCCATCTTATTGGCGATTGCGATCGCAGCCGCCTTGGGGCCCTCTGCAATGAACGCAGTGATTGCGCTTGCTGTGGTCTACACACCGCGTACTGCAAGAATTGTGCGTTCAACGGTATTGGTTGTGCGAGAAACTGATTATGTTCAGGCAGCCAAGGCCTGTGGTGCAAGGGATCGTTGGATTATCTGGAGGCATATTCTGCCAAACAGCATGGCGCCGTTGATCGTACAGCTGACCTTTATTTTCGCCTATGCGATCTTGGCTGAATCGATTTTGAGCTTTTTGGGGGTTGGACCGCCGCCACCGACACCCACTTGGGGCAACATGATCGCCGAGGGTAAGGATTATCTGCGCGAAGCATCGTACATCTGTTTTTTTCCTGGAGTGGCGGTGGCCTTGACATGCTTAGCCTTGAATCTACTCGGGGATGGTTTGCGAGACGTCTTAGATCCACGGTTGCGAGTACAAATTGGCTGATCCTATCCTTCAGATTGACAACTTGCGTGTC
>JBIIWK010000061.1:0-13043 GCA_044338955.1 Burkholderiaceae bacterium | reverse complement strand
GCCACGACCGGAAAGCCGCAGGTACGCGCCCAGTCAACCAAATCACAAATCAAGGCGGGCTGGTCGCCGAAGGCCAACGAGTAGACCACGCCAGCGGCCAAGGCTCGCGAGCCTAGTAACGGACCACAAAACGCATCCGCTTCGACGGTGACGTTGACCACGTGCTTTTTGTAAGCGAACGCTTCAAGAATATGATCGACCGCATGCATTGGTGAACCCGTGCATTCAACCACGACATCCACCGAAGGATGGCGTACCAAGGCTTGCCAGTCTTCAGAAATAAACGTTGTGCCATTCTTTGCGGCATCATCTAACGACTTGGCTTGTAGGCGTTCTGGCTCCCAACCGACACGCGCAAGATTGGTGCGCGCAGCCGCCGGAGAAAGATCCGCAATCCCCACCAAATGCACGCCCGGTGTACGCGGGATTTGCGACAGGTACATCGAGCCGAATTTGCCCGCGCCGATTAAACCAATGCGAATCGGGCGATTAGCTGCCGCCCGCTCTAAGAGCTTTGCATGCAAACTCATGCAGCCACCCGCACTTCTTCGAGCGAAGTTTCGAGCGCACTTGCGGGCATGCCTTTACCCCAAGGCAAGTCGATTGGATACGACTTGGTCAGGCAATCATCGGGCAGGCATTCAATCGGCGTGAAATCGCGATGGGCAATGAATTCAGGGCGCTTGTGCCGGCGAATATGGTTAGAGACCGCACAGAGACTTAAGTAGACGGCGTTGCGGTTCCAGGGCGATAGGTTGCTGGCTGAGGCATGTACCAAACAGCTGTGAAACAAAATCATCGAACCCGCCGGGCCGGTTGGGCTAACGATGCCACCATTTTTGTCACCGGCACGCGCAACGAGTTGTGTAATCAGTGCGTTATCGACTGTCCACAGCGGATAACTGGTTGTAGTGAGATCGTGCTTAGCCTCAATCACACCCTTTTTATGACTGCCGGGGATGAACATCAAGGGGCCGTTGAAGGGGTTCACGTCATCCAAGAAAATCGCAATGTTCATGGCGCGCTCGGTTGGCATCATGTCGTCATTCAACCAGGTGCCGTAATCTTGATGCCACTGCCAGACGTCGCCTTCAAATGCCATCTTGCCGTTGATCTTGAACTGATGCATGTACAGCTTTTCGCCAAAAAGTTCTTCAACCGGTTTGATCATGCGTGGGTGACGCCCGAGCTTTGCAAAGGGCTCGCTATACATGTGTGCTGCAAAGTTGGTGCGCACCGCATCACTGTCTTTTTCACGCACATTGAAAGCTTCACGCCGGCTGTAAAGCTCTGGCACGGCAGTGTTCAACGTTTTGGTTTCTTCTGGTGTAAATAAACCAGGAAAAAACAAGTAACCATCTTTGTCAAACTGCGCCAATTGAGCGGGGGTCAAGTTCATGAGGGGTCTCTTTTTAGAAGTCACTTAGAGCCGGCAGGCCACCGGTGATTGATTGACTTAGGCAGTCGCTTTACCGCAACGCCTAGGGAGTCACAAAAATGTCATTTCAAGTCATCATAATACCAATCATTAGGTGGATGAAGGGTCGGAGTTGAACGATCGTCACAACTCATCAAGATTCGGCGTTGAACCATCGCCACAACCAACGGCGAGCCCAAAAAAGACATGAACCCTGCCCTCACCCCTTTCAACGGCCACCTTGTGTCGACAGACTCAGTGATTTGCACTACCGCCCTAGAGGTCACCTACAAAAACAACCTAAAGGCCCTGAAAAGCACCACCCTCGACATCACTCAGGGATCTTTTGTAGTCTTGTTGGGTACCTCTGGTGCAGGTAAATCAACACTTTTAAGATCATTGAACGGTCTGGTCAAGCCAACGTTCGGAAGCGTCACGGCAACTGGCTTGGGTGACCTTGCCGACCCGTCGACTTTACAGCGCCACCGCCGTCAAACTGGCATGATTTTTCAACAACATCACTTGATTGGCCGCCTGAGTGTGCTGAACAACGTGTTGCTTGGGCGACTGGGTCACCACTCGGGCTGGCGCATGTTTTGCCCCTGGACACACTCAGAGAAAGAACAAGCCTTGGCGGTGATCGATCGTGTCGGCTTACTTGAGCGCGCTTTAGCCCGTGCTGATCAACTATCGGGCGGTCAGCAGCAGCGCGTGGGAATGGCCCGAGCGTTGATTCAACAGCCAAGACTGTTGCTGGCCGATGAACCCATCGCGAGCCTTGATCCCAATACTTCGCTGCGGCTACTTCAGTTGCTGCACGATATCTGTAAATCTGACGGCTTGACGGCCGTTATCAGCCTGCATCAAGTTGATTTTGCTCGGCAGTTTGCCGACCGAATTATCGGCCTTAAGCAAGGCGCTGTTGTGTTTGATGGTCCGCCCCAAGCGCTCTCTGAACGCCACGTTAAAGAGTTATACCAACACAACACAAGTGCTGAGGCAAGTGCCGCTAGCACTGAGCAACATCCCGCTTATTTTCAACAATCATCCCCAATCGAGGTCTAACTATGATCCGTCGTTCCTTTCTGTCTGCAGGTGTTGTTTTCTTTTGTCTGATGGCCAATCAGGCCTTGGCCCAGGGGCGTGATCCTGCAACGCTTCGCGTCGCACTGCTGCCCGATGAAAACGCAGCCACCTTGATACAAAATGCCCAGCCTTTGAAAGCATACTTAGAGCGCACGCTCAATAAAAAAATTGAACTTATCGTCACAACGGACTATTCATCCATGATTGAAGCGATGCGCTTTGGTCGCATCGAGGTCGCGTACTTTGGGCCCTTTTCTTACGTTCTCGCCAAATCACGTGCGCCTGAAATCGAGCCCTTTGCCGTAGGAGTTGAACGTGGCGCCCCCACTTACAACTCAGTCTTAATTGCCAATGCGGCGGGTGCTGTCAAAACACTGGCGGATATTCAAGGCAAGCCCTTCGCCTTTGGTGACCAGGCCTCAACATCAAGCCACTTAGCGCCACGCGCCTATCTGCTTAAGACAGCCCAGCTAGATGGCGACAAAGATTACAAACCAGTCTTTTTAGGCACGCATGATGCCGTGGCACGGGCCGTGCAAGCCGGGCAAGTTCCTGCAGGTGCGCTATCCAAACCGATCCTCGACTCGTTGATCAGTAAAAATGTCATTGACCCTGCCAAAATCGTGCAGCTTGCCCTGTCGGAACCAATCCCAAACTACCCAATTGTGATGCAGGGCAATCTGACGCCAGCACTCAAGCAATCTCTTCGCGAAGCCTTTTTGAACGTGCAAGACAAAGAGGTGCTGAAATCGTTTCGCGTTGAAGGCTTTGTCGCAACCGACGACAAAGCCTACGACGTGTTGCGCGAAACAGCCAAGATTCTAAAGCTTGATCTCGGCAAGATGAAGTGATGCTCACGCCCAACGCCATACCCTCAATCGACGCGGCACCCTCACTCAAGCGGCAGTACGAAGCCCTGTTGAGCAACGCGCAAAGCGCGCAACTGCGCCAACTCAGGCTTGTGATCGCAGTCATCGCAGTTTGCTGCGTTGCGCTTTGGATCTGTGGCGTGTTTGATCTGACGCGTTTTATCGAAGGCGGCCCAGCGATCGCACAATTAGCCTCAGAAATGGTGCCACCCGACTTTAGTCGGTGGCGACACTGGCTCAAACCGTTGGTGGATACGTTGGCAATGTCGATTGCGGGCACCGCTCTGGCCGTTTGCCTGTCATTACCTCTTGCATTACTGGCTGCACCCAACACCACGCCCAACGTGTGGCTTGCTAAGGCGGTGCGGGTGCTGCTGTCCGCCATGCGATCGGTGCCCGAAATTATTTTAGGGATTCTGTTTGTCGCCGCCGTCGGTTTTGGTGCACTACCTGGCGTACTGGCATTGGCGCTGCATTCAGTGGGTATGGTCGGTAAGTTTTACGCCGAAGCGATTGAGCACGTTGATCCCAAGCCACTTGAAGCCGCGCGCGCCGCCGGGGGTAACGGCTTTCAGGTCATCGTACACGCCGTGCTGCCGCAGGTTTTGCCGCAACTCGCCGACATCACAATCTATCGCTGGGAGTATCACTTTCGCGCCTCTGCCGTCTTGGGGATTGTGGGTGCCGGAGGCATTGGCTTTGAGTTGATGGCCGCGCTACGGCTGATCCATTACGACCAAGTTTCGGCGATTCTCTTGACGATTTTGGCCTGTGTCATCGTAGTTGATGGGCTGGGTGGTGCGTTGCGCAAAGCACTGAAGTGACCGCCCTGAATTCTATACCTGCCTGTGAAAACTGAAAGGCAAGCCGCTTGTTACCATGCCTGTCTTTGGGCGCTCAAATATCAACATTGAGACCCAAGGCAATCACACCTAAAGATAATATGCCCAATAAAATTGTTGTCACGAATCCAATTCACGATGAAGTTCGCCAACGTCTTGCGCAGTATGGTGAAGTGATCATGAATCCCTTGCTAGAGCCTTGGCACCCGAGCGAACTTGCCGAACATTTATCAACTGCCACGGCAATGATGGGCTTTATGACCGATCGTGTCGATGCGGCGTTGCTTAAGCAAGCGCCACAGCTCAAAATCGTGGCCTGTGCGCTCAAGGGGTTTGACAACTATGACGTTGCGGCCTGCACACAACAGGGCATTTGGTTCAGTATCGTGCCAGACCTGCTCACCGAACCTACCGCTGAGCTCGCTCTGGGCTTAGCGATCGCGCTAGGCAGGCATGTGCGCTTGGGCGACCAACAACTGCGCACCAAAGCCTTTGATGGTTGGCGTGCGCAATTCTTTGGTCAAGGTCTGCACAACTCAATTGCGGCAGTCGTTGGTCTTGGGTTAGTGGGCCAGGCCATTACCCAGCGCCTCGTTGGCTTTGGTTGCAAGTCACTGCTAAGCGTTGATCCGCAGACTTCAATTCCTGGTATCGCGTCTTGCACCCTCGCGTATGCCCTGCAGCACGCTGATTATGTGTTTGTCGCCGTACCGCTCACCACAGAATCTCTGAATTTAATCGACCAGGTGCAATTGGCAGAATGCAAACGGGGCCAGCTCTTGATCAACGTTGGGCGCGGTTCGGTGGTCAATGAACAGGCCGTCGCACAAGCCTTAGAAAGCGGCCGCCTTGCAGGCTATGCCGCCGATGTCTTTGCCTGTGAAGATTGGGCGCTGAGCGATCGCCCACATGAGATCGAGCCACGATTGCTCGCACACCCTGCAACCGTTTTTACTCCTCACCTAGGCTCGGCAGTGCGTTCAGTACGACTCGCCATTGAACAGCGAGCGGCTGACAATATCATCGCTGTGTTAACCGGTAGCGCGCCCCCAGATGCATTGAACGTGCCGCTATAACCGGCGCTCAACCAAAGATTTGCAAGCTTTAGCCTAAGACCATGCTGCGTTCAACCAAGAGCCTTCGAGTTGTAGTCTGAGGATGCGGCGCGCCCAACCAAACACTTTCCGGCTTTTGTCTTAAACTGAGTTTTTGGCGTTTGCGACTAGGCCTCTCCGATGACCACACTCAACCCCATCCCAACCACCCTCATTCCAGGCGATGGCATTGGCCCTGAGGTTGTCAAAGCCACCGTTGCCGTGCTTGAGGCCTTAGGTGCCCCATTCAAGTGGGAGACCCAACTCGCCGGGATGGCCGCATTTAACACCTGTGGCGACCCGATGCCACAGCCACTGCTCGATAGCATTCGTAAAAATAGCTTGGCATTGAAAGGCCCCCTCTCGACCCCAATTGGCGAGGGCTTTCGCTCGGCCAACGTCCGGTTGCGTGAAACCTTTGGCTTATACGCCAATGTGCGTCCGGCGCTGACTATTGTGCCTGGGCGCTTTGACAAGATCGATATCGTATTGATTCGCGAAAACCTTGAAGGTTTTTATGTCGCGCATGAGCACTATCTGCCGGTCGGAGATGACCCACGCGCGGTCGCACTCTCTTCAGGCGCCAACACACGCGTCGGCATCAACCGCATCGCGCGCTATGCCTTTGAATATGCAGTTAAGCATGGTCGTAAAAAAATCACTATCGTGCACAAAGCAAATGTACTGAAAGTCTTGACGGGATTATTTTTAGAAGAGGCTCGCAACGTTGCGCGTGAATACGAAGGCCGTGTCGCGGTAGATGACCGTATTGTCGATGCTTGTGCCATGCAACTTGTGCTGAACCCGTGGCAGTTCGACATGCTTTTATGCTCGAATTTGTTTGGTGACATCTTGTCAGACGAGCTCGCTGGCTTGGTAGGCGGCCTAGGCTTGGCCCCGGGTGCGAATATTGGTAAGGATGTTGCAATTTTTGAAGCCGTGCATGGTACGGCTCCGGACATTGCTGGCAAAGGGATCGCCAACCCCATTTCACTATTGTTGGCCTCTGGGCTCATGCTTGACCACGTTGGGCACCCCGAGCTTGCTACGCGTTTGCGCACCGCAATTGATCTGACGCTGAATCAAGACAACGTCAAAACGATGGATTTAGGTGGTAAGGCGACAACGCACGCGTTTACTGAGGCGTTGGTAAAACGACTAAAACCCGAATAGGCCCTTTGCAGCAAACGGCGTAAAAAGAGCTGATGTCAAGGCTACACCTAGACACGCCTGGCGCCTTAACCAAAAAGATCGCTGACTATTTGCGACCTGTCAATACAGGTTCACCTGTATATAAAACGCTCCCGCGACCCCTGTTTGCGCTTTACACTTAGTCCGCCAGAGGCCTCGACGTCGCTAGATGGCGCTTGGTAGTCAAGCAAAGACTCCGTGGCACAAAATGACAAAGACAGACACTCAAAAGGAACCGCAATGTTGCGCTTTTCACGTTCAAAATTGACTCAACTCGTTAGTATGTTGGCGCTCGCGCTAACCGGCGCTTTGCCCTCGCTCAATGCACAAGCTCAAGCGCAAGACTACCCAAACCGATCCATTAAATTTTTGGTCCCTTACTCGGCAGGCACGACAACCGACGTCATTGCCAGGTTATACGCCCAAAAGCTAGGCGACCTCCTTGGCCAGACCGTGGTGGTCGAGAACAAGGCCGGTGCAGGCGGCAACATTTCGGCTGACGCAACCGCCAAGGCAGCGCCCGATGGTTACACGCTGTCGTTTTCAACCAGCGCTACACACGCGACTAACCCAGCGCTGTATGCCAACGTCCCCTTTGATCCAATCAAAGATTTCACGCATATCGCTTTGATGGTGGCCGCGCCAAATATGCTGGCGATCAACCCTAAAATCCCCGCCAACAACATGGCTGAACTCATCGCCTATGCAAAAGCGAATCCAGGCAAATTGACTTACATCTCGGCCGGCTCGGGCACCTCACCACATATGGCGGGTGAGTTACTCAAAACGCTGGCTGGCATTGATATCCGCCACATTCCCTACAAAAATATCACACAAGGCTTCAGCGATTTGTTTGCAGGTGAAGTCTCAATGGCGTTCTATCACGTGCCTGTCATTTACCCCCATGTACAATCTGGCCGTCTGAAAGCGTTGGGCGTCGCGACCACAGCACGCAGCCCGATCGCCCCAGAAGTGCCACCTATCAGCGACACCGTGCCGGGTTACGACCTGCGCCCTTGGTGGGGCTTGGCGGGCCCTGCTGGCTTGCCCCAAAACGTGATCGACAAACTTTACAAAGCCACGATGACGATCTTGGATGACCCAGCTACACAAAAACGCTTTATTGAACTGGGTTTGATCATCACCCCGATGAATACAAAAGACTTCAATGCGTTTACCGTGACAGAACTTGCTAAGTGGACCAAGATCGTTAAAGACTCTGGCGCGACAGCGAACTAAGCGTTCTACGTTGCAAAGCCAAACACTGAGGACGATGATTCGCCTTCAGTGTGTCACGCCTAATACTCTCCACGGTTCAGACCGTCGCAATCCTCTCTTTGATTCAAGCCGTTGTAATACTCTTCACGGTTCACGCTGAAAGTAATTTTTTTTTGAATGACAACAAAAACTACTCCTAGTATTTTGCCGACCACCGTTGTAGGCAGCTATCCACAGCCCGCGTGGTTGGTAGATCACGCGCTGCTCGCCCAAGGTGTGCCGCGCACACGTTTGCGCGAGCTTTGGCGTGTTGCCCCCGAACAGCTTCAAGCTGCGCAGGACGATGCCACTCGGCTTGCGATCCAAGACATGGAGCGCGCCGGCATCGACATTATCACCGACGGTGAGATCAGGCGAGAAAGCTATTCAAACCGCTTTGCCAATTCTTTGGATGGCATTGACGACGCAAACCCTGCGGTGATCCGTTCAAAAAATGGTCTTGAGACGCTTATACCCCGGGTCGTGAGCAAGATCGCTCGCGTGCATTCTGTTGAAGTAGACGACTTCACGTTTTTAAAACAACACACCGCGCGACTGACTAAGGTGACGCTTCCGGGCCCGTTTACTATGGGGCAGCAGGCTAAAGACGAGTTCTACCATGACGAAGAAGCCATGGTGATGGATTTTGCAGCGGCCGTGAATGCAGAGGCTTTGGCCTTGCAAGCCGCAGGCGCAGACTTCATTCAGCTTGACGAGCCCTGGTTACGCCATGACCCCGAGGCTGCTAAGCGCTACGCCGTCAAGGCGATCAACCGCGCCTTGCAGGGCATCAGTGTGCCCACGATTGTGCACTTGTGCTTTGGCTATGCAGCGGTTGTCAAAGGCCAAAAGCCAACGGGCTATTCATTTTTACCGGGCTTGGGCGATTCGATTGCTACGCAGATTTCGATCGAAGCTGCGCAGCCAAAGCTCGACCTTGGCGTACTCGCAGATTTGGCTGGTAAAAAAATTATGTTGGGTGTGTTGGACTTAGGCAATCAGCACATTGAAACTACCGAGCAGGTGGCCAATCGTATTCGCGCAGGCTTGAAATTTGTGAAAGCTGAACAGCTGATCCCCGCGCCAGACTGCGGCATGAAATATCTACCGCGCGACGTCGCCTACGGAAAGCTCTGCGCGCTTAGCCAAGGCGCAAGTCTGGTTCGCGCCGAACTAGGCGCTGCTTGAAACACTAAGTAAATAATGCACCAACAACATCTTATCAAGAGGCAACTATGCAACACGAAACGTCACACCATGAAGCACCCGCTAGCGGCACGAGCCAAACAGCCGTTTGGACACTCATGTTCTTGCTGTTTGGACCATCAGCACTGACACTCTGGTGGGTGATTCATCAGTCGTCTTGACCAGCCAGGCTGGCTGGCACAGAGAGGTGTAAGGTGAGCTAGCCAAGAGCAAGCTACCTCACACCTTTAGCCGCATCGCGTCATGCAGTAGCACCACACGATCTAATATCACTGCATTATTTCGCGAACAGCGAACTCATATTTGCAAAAGCCTTGAACTCAATGGCGTTGCCCGACGGATCCATGAAAAACATGGTCGATTGTTCGCCCACTTCGCCTTTGAAGCGGGTGTAGGGCTCGATTACAAATTTTGTACCGACTGTTTTAAGCTTGGTGGCCATGGCTTCCCATTGCGGGATCGACAACACCGCCCCAAAATGACGCACCGGCACCTGGTGATCATCGACCGCGCTGGTTTGCTTGTGCCCGCACTCGTCAGGCGCTAAGTGCGCAACGATTTGGTGACCATAAAAGTCAAAATCAACCCAATCTGGGGCACTGCGGCCTTCGCCACAGCCCAAAACTCCAACGTAAAACTGGCGAGCCTCTTCGATATCACGCACCGGAAAAGCCAAATGAAAAGGGGGCATTGATGCAGCTTGTGCAGACATTATTTTAAAACCTCAAAAAAATTGAAACCTCAGTAGAAAATGAAAATATACGATTGGGCGACGAATACCCATTGACTCAATACACCCAATACGGAACCCAAAATATACAAGATGCCGTATCTAACACAGCACCTTAAGCAAAATTCTGAGTCTTGCACAATTTGGATACGTCAATTTAAATTATAGCGAACGATATCAATGACTTAAAATAAGCTAGCCTTTTCCACTGCGTTCTTTGAATCGTTGGATGCTCTGTAAGAGGGTGACTCAACAGAGAAAAGTTGGCATTAATTCTGAGCCCGTCAGAACTCTCACCCAACAAAGATATTGTTATCTTAACAAAAAGCCCTGTAGTATTAGTGGGCCACAAAGAAATTCTTGCCCCTGTTGCTTTTTAAAAAATACACACAAAATACTCGTCGAGAAATATAGCGACTTGGGTTGCGCCAAAAAAATAAAAGCGTCTTTTGAAAAAACTGACCGACTTAAAGAAGATCGGAAAAATCAGCTTCATCACTAGTTTGCTAGTGATTGGTACAGCTGCGTCCGCACAGTCTAGTCGCTTTACCGGCCTCAGCCTCGAAGCTGCGACTGGCTATCAAGAAATGACCATCAAGGTACAAGACGTAAAAATCAACAACCGTCATAGCGGTCGTGCCGATCAAGACATGGGGTTCAGCGGGGTACCTGTTGCGCTGAATATTGGCTACTCGGTCGCGCTGACCGATACCCTCGGCTTAGGCGCACGTTTTGAATACAACCCCAAAAGTGGCCGCGTCGCCTTATCAACCCTACCAAGCGTGGCTTTGACACAAAACCTGCAGGCTTACGGAAAATTGGGCTGGGCTTATATGGCCTCAGCAGTCGATTTGCCAGGGCTCGGTTCAATGCTCGCTGGGCAAACTGCCTACTTCAACGGCCCCCTAGTTGGTATCGGCGCAAAACTTTTGCTAACAGACAATGTCTATGTTTTCGCAGAACTTACCTATTACAAGTACGCCGACCTGACACTCGCGGCGCAAAAAGGGTCTCACAACCTGTCTGGCAAGGCCTCGTCTAGCGCTCAAAATGTGCTCATTGGCTTAGGCTATAAATTTTAATTCACGCTGACAGTGCCTGCTCTGCCATTGAATGGAGCAGCCATAAAGAGCACACTGCTACGGCAAAGTGATTCAAGTAAAGTTACTTTACACTGAACTTAACGTCGTTTTAAACCCTCTCATCGCCAGTGGCGCTCATCATGCTTAAAACTCATCATCGTTATGACTATAGCCCCATCAATGCCCGCCCAGACTACAGTTGGCCTGACGGTAAGCGCCTGGCGGTGCACTTCAGTTTAAATGTTGAGCATTTTTCTTTTGGCGAAGGGATTGGCAACGACTACGGTGGCCCGGGCCCGCACCCAAACACGCGCAGTTTTGCTTGGCGCGATTACGGCAACCGGGTCGGTGCCTGGCGGCTACTTGAATTGGCGCAAGCCTATAAGTTTCCGTATGCGCTGTTAATCAATACCGAGCTTTACGACTATTGCCCTGATATGATCAAAGCCTTCAGCAGCCGAGGCGACGAAATCGTGGGGCATGGCCGAACCAATGCCGAACGCCAGATCGACATGAGTTACGAGCAAGAAAAGGCCTGTATTACAGAAGCCACCGAGGCGATTCGACGCCACGAAGGCAAGCCGCCGATGGGATGGTTGGCGCCTTACATCTCACAAACGCATCACTCGCTCGATTTACTTAAAGAAGCGGGCTATCGCTACATGATGGATTGGTCTTTGGATGATCAGCCAGTATGGTTCAGAACCACTCATGGCCCCATCCTGTCTGTGCCGTATCAGCACGACCTCAACGACTCGATTGAGGCCGTCACCCGCCGCACGCCCTCACAACTTTATTGTCAAAATCTCATTGACCAGTTTGATGAAATGCTTGAAGAATCGGTACGTAGACCCTTGGTCATGCCGATCGTGTTGCACAGTTTTGTACTGGGGCAGCCTTACCGACTTAGGCAGTTTAGACGTGTGATCGATCACATCATGAAACACCGCGCTGAGCTTTGGATCACCACGCCTGGCGCCATTTGTCAGCATATTGAAAACTTACCCGCTGGGGTCGTTCCTGGCAGAGATATTGCCTATATGCCAAAGTAGCAAAGAGACAAAGCCTATGCCGCCGAGCGCAAAGCGTCTGCGTTGAAGTTTTCGATCGGTACAGGCCTACCAAATAAGTAGCCCTGATAATGCAGGCAACCGTGTTCAAATAAAAATTCTCGTTGCACCTGCGTCTCAACACCCTCTGCGATCACACTCAAACCCAACGAGCCACTCATCGCTAATATCGCCCGAACGATGGCGGCATCATCCGTATCAAACGAGATATCGCGTACAAATGAACTATCGATCTTGACTTGATCGAGCGGCAAAATCTTTAAATAAGATAGCGAAGAGTAACCCGTACCAAAGTCATCTAGCGAAAAACTCACCCCTAGATCTTTCAGCTCAAGCATTCTCTGAACGACTTGATCGACGCGCTCTAACACCGCACTCTCGGTAAGCTCAAGGGTGATGCGATTTGGATTGATATTTAAGCGCTCGATCCCTTCGCAGATCTTGGTCACAAAATCGGCTTGATGAAACTGATCAGCGCTGATGTTGATTGAAAGTTTTAAGCCACTTGTGTCAGGGCGCTGCTGCCAGCGTTGTAATTGCCTGAAACACTGCTCGACCACCCAGTCACCAATCGGAACTATCAAGCCACTCTCTTCTGCCGCTGCAATAAAAGTCAGCGGAGAAATTATCTCAGCGTTCGATGGCGTCCAACGCAGCAGCGCCTCAGCCCCCATCAAATGCCCTGTTTCGTTGACCTGAGGCTGGTAATACAGCGTGAATTCGTTATTCTGAAGCGCACGCCTTAAAGCGTCTACCAATGAAGTGCTGTTATCGATCGAGGCTTGCATCTCTGGGGTAAAAATTCTATAGGTGTTGCGCCCGCCTCGCTTGGCCTCATACAAGGCAATATCAGATTTTTTTAGCAACACATCAATTGAGCTATCTTCGTCACCAAAGAGTGTCAAGCCTATACTTGAGGTGATGTAATAGTCAGGTCTACCGGGAATCAAGGGGTACAACTGCGAGACCGAAGCTTGAATCTTTTTAACCAGTTCGTGCGCACGTTGCGTTGCAATAGCGGCATCCTGACCGAGCCTTTCAAGGATGATCACAAATTCGTCACCCCCCACTCTAGAAACCGTATCGTCTGGGCGAACACAATCCAGTAACCGACGACCCACTTGCTTTAATAGGCGATCACCGACATCGTGTCCGAGGGTGTCATTTAAGTTTTTAAAGTGATCCAAGTCCATCATCAG
>JBIIWK010000301.1:0-3860 GCA_044338955.1 Burkholderiaceae bacterium | reverse complement strand
GTCGGGCGGCACCTGTGACGACATGAATGTGTTGCACGAAGCTCTAGCGCAAGGGTTGCAAGATATCGTTGTTGGGCCGGTGTGCGACCCCGAAGCTGTGTCGCTGATGATTGAGGCGGGTATGGGCGCTCAGGTTTCAGTGGCCGTCGGAGATAAAGTTCCCTTAACCCAGCTGGGCATTACAACGACACCCCGTACCTTAACCGGGGTGGTAGTGCGCATCACAGATGGCGAGTACGTCATCAGCGGGCCCACGTACACAGGTCAAAGAATTTTGATGGGCCGCACGGTTTTGTTGCAGCTGCCTCAAGCCCTTGTCATGGTGACCGAGACCCCGCAAGAGCACTGGGATTTAGGCATTTTCAGTCACATCGGCATTGATGCCACCAAGCACCGCTTTGTGTTGCTTAAATCCAGAATGTATTGCCGGCCGGTGTTTGTGCCGATCGCCAAAGCCGTGGTCGAGTGCGATGGCGGCGGTGTCACGAGCTCTGACTATTCACGGTTTCCGTACAGCAAGCTTGATCGACCGGTGTATCCGTTTGATTTGGATACGACCTGGGAAAGTCGAATGTAAGGCACCTTGCCTGTCCTGACCAACGGATCGCCGGTTCGTCGTTCTGACCGCAGCGTCAACAAATGGACAAAAAGCAAAGAGCCCCGCAACGATATGCTGCGGGGCTCTTTGCTTTTTGCGCTAAGCGGTAGTAAATGCTCGGCTACCTTTTGATATGTCTCAGATTAGATATAAACAGTTCGCTGTGCGTCAAGGCAAAGTGCAGTTCAGGCGCAGAGAATATTTCGCTGCGCCTAGACTGGGGTTTAACCTAAGCGACTTTCAAAGCCCGCCTTGATCTCGAGCAAGCTTGGTGGCAAGCCATGCGCCAATTTTTCAAAGAGCTCAGCATGCAACTCAAACTCTTTGCGCCAAGCCGCTTTATCGATTGACGTGATTGTGGTGAATTTTTCAAGAGAAAAATCCATACCAGACCAATCAAGATCTTCGTAGTTTGGCGTAATACCAAACACGTGCTCGTGTCCCTTAGCCTCGCCTTCGATGCGACCCAACATCCATTTCAAGACACGGGTATTTTCGCTAAAACCGGGCCAGACAAATTTACCGTCAGCATCTGTGCGAAACCAGTTGACACAGAAGATACGCGGCAATTTAGCACCCGACGCTTGCAAATGTTCGCCTAAAGATAGCCAGTGTTGAAAGTACTCGGCCATGTTGTAACCACAGAATGGCAACATCGCAAATGGATCACGACGCACCACACCTTGCTCGCCAACCGCTGCGGCAGTGGTTTCAGAACCCATGGTCGCTGCCATGTAAACGCCTTCTGACCAATCACGCGCCTCTGTCACCAAAGGCACTGTGGTCGAACGACGACCGCCAAAGATGAAGGCGTCAATCACAACACCCTCAGGGTTATCCCATTCGGGATCCAACACAGGGTTTTGCGTGGCAGAAACGGTAAAGCGTGCATTTGGATGCGCAGCTTTAATGCCTTTTTCTTTTGCCTGTTCAGGGGTCCAGTCACGCCCTTGCCAGTCGATACAGTGCGCAGGTGGAACCTTGCTCATGCCTTCCCACCACACGTCGCCGTCATCGGTCAACGCCACGTTGGTGAAAATGGTGTCTTGGGCCAAGGTGGCCATGCAATTAAAGTTTGATTGCTCGTTGGTACCTGGCGCCACACCAAAATAACCTGCTTCTGGGTTGATCGCGCGCAAGTTACCTTTTGCGTCGGGTTTGATCCAGGCGATATCGTCACCGATTGTCGTGATCTTCCAGCCCTGTTCGCCTAAGCCTTTAGGTGGGATCAACATTGCAAAGTTGGTTTTGCCACAGGCCGACGGAAACGCTGCGGCCACGTGATATTTTTTGCCCCAGGGTGCCGTAACACCCAAAATCAACATGTGCTCGGCGAGCCAACCAGGCGAGGTTGCACTTGCTTCACTGCGCCCCATGTTTGACGCGATACGTAGTGCAAAACATTTTTTGCCCAGCAGCGCATTGCCACCATAGCCCGAGCCATAAGACCAGATTTCGCGCGTTTCAGGAAAATGCACAATGTACTTGGTGTTATTACAGGGCCAGACCACATCAGCCTGACCGGCAGCCAGTGGCGCACCGACTGTATGCACACAGGGCACAAATTCACCCGTCGCGCCCAACACGTCGTACACTTTTTTACCCATACGCGTCATCATGCGCATATTGACCACAACATAGGGCGAGTCAGATAACTCAACGCCAATTTGTGCAATCGGTGACCCCAAAGGGCCCATCGAAAACGGTATCACATACATCGTACGGCCAGCCATTGCACCCTCAAATAACGTATCGAGCTTGGTGCGCATTTCTGCGGGCTCGATCCAGTTATTGGTGGGGCCGGCGTCTGCCTTATTTTTGCTGCAGATGAAGGTGCGATCTTCGACACGCGCAACGTCATCAGGCGACGAACGCGCTAAAAACGAATTGGGTCGTTTCGCGGGGTTCAGTTTGTGCAACATACCCGACTGCACCATTTCGGCACAGAGTCGATCGTATTCTTCTTGCGAGCCGTCACACCAAACAATATTGGCAGGCTTTGCTTTTGCTGCAATGGCAGCCACCCAGTTTTTTAAACCATCGTGGCGAACGTAATCAGGTGCGTTTAAGGTCAGATTCATTGGTTTGTTTCAATTGGATTGCAATAGTCACGCTTCGGTAGCCCGAAATAGTAGCACCACGCGTGCTCAGACGAAAACTTAAACCTTTTGGTCTTAAACAAGTGCAGATTTTGCTCAAGAATTGCGCATTTTGTCAGCAATCGTGACGGAGCAACCACTCACAGGCTTATTTTTGGCTAATTTCGATAGCTTACCAATTGGTGCATCTGATTATTTACTAATTATTACTTAGCTATGTGCGCTCTGTTTTTGCGCCAGAATAATTGCGCCCCAAGTACATTCGGCGTTATCTTCAACATATTCTTATCACTTCGCCAAGGGGCTTCGCTGTGATGTCACCCAACCTTACCGCCGCCTCGCTGCGCACCAAGACAGTCAAACTGACCGCCTGGATTGTCAGTGCTGTAATCGCCCTCTTTAATGTGCCCAGTTTGGCCCAAGCCCCGGCTGCACAGCCGCTAGCCAAGCAAGGCTCTTGTCCAAGCGGCTATCACAGCAGCGGCAATTACTGCACCCCGTCCTCACCCAGCGCACGTGCAGCCCTGCCCCATGTGGGCTCATGCCCCTCGGGATATCACACGAGTGGTGGCTACTGCCTGGCGAGCAGCAACTCGTCAAAAACCGCAATCGTCAAAAGTGGCAGCTGCCCGTCTGGGTATCACACCAGCGGCGCTTATTGTCTACGCAATTGAGGGCGGTTTACACAATTGAGGCCGGTTTACGCAATTGAGGCTGATTGACGCAATTGAAATTGAGGCTAATGCTTTGCGTGAAGCAGGTTGATTGCTGACTCAGCACAGGCCTACGGCTTGCCCAACTGACGCGCGAAGTGCTGCTGCACTTGGCTAGCTGCTTCGTGATTTACTAAGTGGTCGGGTAATTGGCCACCTAGGATCTGCCTGGCTTGCCGTGCGACCGAACTGCCCATCGCCCTCAAGCTGTCGTCAGTGACACCTGCCATGTGAGGCGAAAGCAGCACATTTTCCATCCCGTACAGGGGCGAATCAATCGGCAGAGGTTGCTGCGTAAACACATCAAGCGCCGCGCCCGCAAGGCGCTTTTCAGTTAAGGCTTCAACCAAGGCCTGTTGGTCCACAACCGCGCCGCGTGCCACGTTGATCAAGTAAGACGACGCTTTCATTTTGCCCAACAAGGCGCTGCTAATCAGCCCCTTGGTTGAC
>JBIIWK010000060.1:0-13061 GCA_044338955.1 Burkholderiaceae bacterium | reverse complement strand
ACTGCCTCACAGGGTGCAAGCTGTACAAACCAAGCAGCGGCACGACCGCCCGAAGCAACGACTTGCGCTTGCGATGGCGGATATAACGGATCAAAGCGTTGCAACGTGGATTCGGGCACCAAGGAATCAAGACGCAGGTGAATGGTTTGACCGTCTTGTTCAAGCGCGACCGTCGAAATATTGCCTGATACGCCTAAAGCATCGCGCGACGAGTGGCTGGCGGCTATCGAAGGCACCATATCAACGGCTGACGAGTTGGTGCCTCTCGAGGGCCTAGTATCGACGGCTGACGGGTCAGTGCTTGTCGACGCCATACTCAGGCTTGCCGCAAAATATTTAAAGGCGGAGTCTGCAAAACACCACGCAAGGCCAGTGCGCCGGCCAGCCAGGCGCCAAACATACAAAGGGTCACCCCAAATAGCCACGGCCACAGGGTAAAACGCATATTGAACTCAAAGAGCCAGGTCGATAACGCCCAAGCGGCCAGCGTTGCACCGCCTGCGGCCAACAGGCCAGCCAGCGCACCCACCGCCAGCAGTTCAATACGCTGAGCCGTGGCCAACTGTCGCCGCGAGGCACCGAGCGCACGCATCAAGGCAGCCTCGCGCACACGTTCGTCACGCGTCGCTGACAAGGCTGCGGCCAACACCAACGCGCCAGCAAACAAGGAAAACACAAACAGCCCTTGCACCGCGACCGAGACTTTATCCAAAATGCTCTGTAATTGACCCAAAATAGCACCCACGTCAAAAACAGTCAGATTGGGAAACGTCTGCACGAGTTTTTGCAGCTGCCCCGCTTGCTCTGGACGCAAATGAAAAGCGGTCATAAACGTTTGCGGCGCGTTACCAAGCGCTGCGGGTGTCAGAATGGCAAAAAAGTTTGCGCGCATCGAATCCCAATCAACCCGACGCAGACTTGTCACGGTCACTTTGATCAATTGACCTGCGATATCGAACTCTAAAACATCGCCTAGCTGCAGAGACAGCGTTTTAGCGAGCCCCGTTTCAAGCGATACTTCAAACGCATCCGTCGCAAGATCACGCCCGGCCACAATTTGACCCGGCTCAGGCAATTGGGGTGCGTACGACAGATTGAACTCTCGTTCAATCAACCGTTGGGCGCGCTCTTGTGCGTAATCGTTTGCACTTAATGCCTGCCCGTTACGCGAAAGTAGCCGCCCGCGTACCATCGGCGAAAGCACCACCTGAGGGATGCCCGCCTGCTGTAAAGCCTGTTTGACACCCTGCACTTGATCAAGCTGCACATTAATCAAAAACCGATTGGGGGCGTCAGGGGGCAAGGTGCGTTGCCAGCCCGCCAGTAAATCGGTGCGTACGATTGTGAGCAGCAACAGCGCCATCATTCCGATCGCCAAGGCACTCATTTGCGCAATGGTGGCCGCTCGCCTGCGCACAACACCATTGAGCGCAAAACGCAGCATGGGAAAAGCATCGAGGCGACCTCGTAACAAGCCCAGCCCCGCTAAGACTAAGGCACTGACACCACCAAACAACAGTCCCGCAGCCAAAAATCCTAGCGCCACACCAACACCTAGCTTTAAGTCTTGGGCCACCCACCACATCAAGGCGGTGAACCCCGCTAAGCCCAACAGGTAGCCCAACAAGCTGGCCTTGGGCATGCTTGGATGCGAAGCACGAAAAATTTGCGAGGGTGCGACATGGCGCAGGGCCTGCAAGGGTGGCCAAGCGAACGCAAGCAATAACCAAAGCCCTGCGAACAAGCCTTGTAGCGCGGGCAACCACGAAGCCGCAGGCAGGTCTGCACCGATCAGCTCACCGAGCGCAGCGACCATTAAAAACTGCGCACACCAACCGACCAGTATCCCTAAAAACGACCCAAGCACGCCCACTAAGACAAACTCGCCCACCACGATCTGTGAGACCGCAGCTTGCGTAGCCCCCAGGCAACGCATGAGCGCGATGCTAAGCCGATGGCGTTGACCAAAGCGCCTTGCGGCGAGCGCAACCGCCACAGCAGCAATTAAAACGGCCAGCATGGCAACCAGCGCCAAGAACTGCTGGGCGCGATCAAGTGAGCGACGAATCTCGGGGCGACCCGCGTCGATCGTGAGAATTTTTTGACCCGGTTTGATCTGAGCTTCAAGCCAGGTACGGTACGTTTGCACCGCCGCGCCCTCGCCCGCCACCAACATGGCATAACGCACGCGACTGCCAGGCGCAATCAAACCGGTGCGCAACAAATCTTCAGCGCGTAACATCACGCGAGGCGCTAAGTTGACGAACTGTGGGCCACGATCAGGCTCGTAGGTAATGACGCGCGTGATCGTCAGACCAATCTCGCCAATCTTCAGAAGCTGTCCGATCTGCTGACTGGTTTGACCTAAGATTTGCGCATCGACCCACACTTCGCCGACATTGGGCGCAACTTGGGTGGCTTGGTCTGTGCCGGCAACACTGGTGCTGGTGCGCAGGCTACCGCGCAAGGGGTAACTGCCTTCGACCGCTTTTAATGAAGAGAGCACAAGGTTTGCGCTCGAGCCCACCATCGACGGAAACTGCCAGGTCAACGCAGTGGTCAGCCCGCGTTGCCGTGCTTCGGCTAAAAAGACTTCGGGCACTTCAGTATCTGCTTCAAAGACTAGATCTGCGCCCAACATTTGCGCAGCATCGCGCTCAAGCGCCCGCCCCACTCGATCGGCTAAAAAACCAACGCTGGTGATAGCGCCCACCGCCACGACAACGGCTAACAACAGTAAGCGCAGGTCTCCGGCGCGGGCATCGCGCCAGGCTTGCTTGAAGGCGAGTTTAAGATTGATCATGCAAGCAACGGCCTCAACGTAAGCGGTCAAGAGCGTCTTGCAAGCGATCAACCGCCCAGACGTCTAACCCTTCAATCGGCTGACGCGGCGCGTTAGCCTTAGGAATAATTGCCACCGAAAAGCCGAGTTTCGCGGCTTCGCGCAAGCGCTCTTGACCGCGTGGCGCTGGGCGCACTTCACCCGCCAAACCCACTTCGCCAAAAGCAATCAGGCCTTTAGGCAAGGGCCGGTCGCGCAGCGACGAAATAATCGCTAATAAAACAGCGAGGTCAGCCGCAGGTTCGGTAATACGCACGCCACCCACAGCATTGACAAAAACATCTTGATCAAAGGTTGAGACACCTGCGTGGCGATGCAGCACCGCCAACAGCATCGCCAGCCGATTGCCTTCGAGCCCCACAGAGAGACGACGCGGATTAGGCACGTGCGCGGTGTCTACCAGGGCTTGGATTTCAACCAAGAGCGGACGAGTGCCTTCTTGGGTCGCCATCACGCAAGAGCCTGACACTTCATTTGTATGCTGCGACAGAAACAAGGCCGACGGATTAGACACCCCCTTCAAGCCGCGATCAGTCATCGCGAAGACGCCCAGCTCGTTGACCGCGCCGAAGCGATTTTTAAAGGCGCGCACCAGCCGAAACGACGAGTGCGTGTCGCCTTCAAAGTACAGCACAGTATCCACAATGTGCTCAAGCACCCTAGGTCCGGCTAGGGTGCCGTCTTTGGTGACATGCCCAATCATCACGATCGGGATCCCGGCCTGCTTGGCCAAGCGCGTCAGTTGGGCCGCGCACTCTTTGACCTGCGAGACCGACCCTGGTGCCGCGCTCAGTTCGCTCGAATAGATAGTTTGAATCGAATCGATCACCGCTACGGCGGGCTTTTGCTCAAGCAAGGCGTGTTGAATCGCCTCAAGGCGGATTTCAGCAAACAAATCGACCGCCCCCCCGACTAATCCTAAACGCCGTGCGCGCAACGCAACTTGTTCAGCAGACTCTTCGCCGGTGACATACAGCACGCGGGCCTGACCCGACATGGCCACCAGCGCTTGTAATAACAGGGTTGATTTTCCGATGCCGGGATCGCCGCCGATCAGTACGACGGCCCCCGCCACCAAGCCGCCCCCCAGCACACGGTCGAACTCAGAGATGCCTGTAGAGATGCGTGGCAGTTCAAGCGCTTCAACATCCGACAGGCTACGCAGCGGTGCTGAGGCGGTCAGCGGCGCATAACGATGCTCGGCCTGCCCGCCAGCGTGCGGCGCTTCGCGCGACTCTTCGAGCGTGTTCCAGGCGTTGCAATGGGGGCACTGACCCAACCATTTTGGGCTAACGCCGCCACACTCGGTGCAAGTGAAAATCGTTTTAATTTTGGCCATGTGTCAGTTTAACAAGCCTAGAGGGTGCCAAAGGCTAAGCCCCTTGAACCACGCGACCTCAATGACCCGACCGCGTCTTACGTGGCGGTGCTACCTAAGCTGCCGCCGCCATCAATCCCAATGACCTGACCGGTGATAAACCCCGCGTCAGCCGATAACAAAAACGCGATCAACGCCGCCACTTCGTTGGCCGTACCCAAACGCCCCATGGGCACCATCGAGGCGGCAGCGGTAGAGAGATCGGCCGCAGGCATCGCGTTCATAAAGAGTTCGGTATCAATCGCACCTGGGGCGACAGCATTGACGGTGATGCCATACTCAGCTAAATCTAAAGCCCAAGTGCGGGTACAACCAATGATGGCGCTTTTAGCGGCCGCGTAACTTGTAGCGTCGCGCGCGCCACGCACTGCCAGGCTGCACAAGTTGATGATGCGCCCGCTGCGACGCACTTTCATCGATTCGACAAACGCTTGTGTGACCTGCACCGCGGTGCGCACGTTTAGGTCAAAGGTTTCGTAAAGCGCCGAGAGATCGACCGAACCAAGCGGCTGTGAAATCGCCGAACCTACGTTATTGACCACGGCATCGACCGGAAACTTGTCACGGATGACTTGCAACACATCTTGCGTTTGACCCGCGTCTGACAAATCGCATTCGTACAGGTAGCCCGGAAAATCAATTTCGGCGGTGTTGCGTGCAATGCCAACCACGTGGCAACCCAAATCGGCCAAGCGCTGGGTCAGCGCCCAACCAATACCTTTGGTGGCGCCAGTGATTAATACGCAACTATCTTTCAACCTGATCTCCGAACGTACACACACGAGTGCTTGATAATGCTAGTCTACCGCAGCCCAAGTTGAGCTTGCTTTAATATAGTGGGGGCGCCCTTGAAAAAATCAAGCATGTCTTGATAAAAGGTGTCAACATGACTCGGCGTTTAACGAAATGCACAGAAATACCCCCTGTTCAGGGGGAAGATGTCAGCGATTTGGGCGTAAATCTTCGCTCTTTTAGGCGAAGGTCAGGCCAAGCCAACAATTATGTCAGCCAATCATTACGAAAATTTTCCGGTCGCTTCGTTTCTTCTGCCCAAGCATTTGCGTCGGGCGGTACTCAATATCTATCGTTTTGCGCGCAGCGCCGATGATATCGCTGACGAAGGTGATGCCACTGACACTGAGCGTTTACAGGCCTTACAAGCCTACCGAGACGCACTCAAGGTCTGCAGCATCCCCACTACGCTGCGCCCGACCACAGTCAATCCGGTACTTGACCCGATCTTTAAACCGCTGGGTCAAACGATCGTTGACCACAAGCTGCCGCCAGAGCTCTTTGAAGACCTGCTCTCAGCGTTCGAACAAGATATTGTGCAAAAGCGCTACGTCGATCAATCGGCTCTGGATCACTATTGCGCCCGTTCGGCCAACCCCGTGGGTCGGCTGATGCTGCACCTTTATGGTGAGATCACTCAAGACACCCTGCCCTGGTCAGATGCAATTTGTACGGCCTTGCAACGACTAAATTTCTTGCAAGATGTTGCCATCGACTGGCAAAAGGATCGCATTTATCTGCCCCAGCAAGCGCTTAAGCGCTTTGGAGTGACCGAGGAGACCATTGCAAACGCCGAGGTCAATGCGGCCTGGAAAGCCCTGATGCAAGAACAAGTCACGGCATGCAGAGCCTTGTTACACTTTGGACAGCCACTCGGCCGGCGGCTACCTGGGCGCATCGGGCTTGAGCTGAGACTCATCGTTCAGGGTGGCCTACGTATTTTAGAAAAAATTGAACATGTTGATTTTGACGTGTTTCACCGTCGACCAACCCTTGGCGCGCTGGACTGGGCACTGATGCTCGCACGCGCCCTTCGAACCTGAACGCATGACGCCTCAAGAATATTGTCAGGATAAAGCAGCCAAAAGCGGCTCAAGCTTTTATTACGCCTTTCTGTTTCTACCGCCAGAACGCCGCCAGGCGATCACGGCACTCTATGCTTTTTGTCGCGAGGTCGATGATGTCGTGGATGAGTGCTCCGACCCCTCACTGGCGCGCATTAAGCTTGCCTGGTGGCGTACGCAAGTAGACGCGCTGTTTGAGGGAAAAGCCGAGCACTTGGTGATGAAGGCGCTATTGCCCTGCCTGGCTCCGTTTGGCCTCACGCGCGAACGACTACTGGCCGTGATTGATGGCATGGAGATGGACCTCGATCAGACACGCTACCTAGACTGGCCCGCTCTGCAAACGTATTGTTGGCACGCTGCAGGTGTTGTGGGCGAACTTTCAGCGAGCATCTTTGGCTATACCGAGGCCTCGACGTTGCAGTACGCCACTAAATTAGGGCTCGCCTTTCAACTCACGAATATCATCCGCGATGTGGGGGATGATGCGCGGCGAGGCCGCATCTACTTGCCTCTCAGCGATTTACAGAAATTTGACGTGCGCGCGTCCGATATTTTGAATGGCAACTACTCTGAAAAATTTTCTGCGCTGATGGCCTTCGAAGCGGCGCGTGCACGCACGCTCTATGCCGAGGCTATCGCAGCCTTACCCAGCCAAGATCAGCGCGCTCAGCGCCCAGGGCTGATGATGGCTGCCATTTATTACGATTTGCTCACAGAAATCGAACACGAGCAGTGGCAGGTTTTACATCAGCGAATTTCGCTCACACCTGTGCGTAAACTTTGGTTAGCCTGGAAAAACTTTATCGGTGAAGGTGCGAGCGTGATTCGCCAAATTAAGCGAGCGAGCCGCGCCTCATGAAGCTTGCCGTGGTCGGCGCGGGCTGGGCCGGCTTGGCTGCTGCGGTTGCACTGAAATCACACGGGGCAACTGTGACCGTTTTTGAGGCAGCCCCCTTGGCTGGCGGACGCGCCCGGCGCGTCGATGATCTCAACATGGGCGCGATCGACAACGGTCAGCATTTATTACTGGGCGCATACTCCGAAACGCTTGCACTGCTCAACCAATTGCATCCTGGATGTCCTTCAAGTGCGTTCTTGCAGCGAACGCCCCTGCACCTTGAAAGTGCAGACGGAGCGTTTTGTCTGAAAGCCGCCAACTTACCGGCACCGTTTCACAGCCTGCTGGGGCTACTGAACGCACGTGGTTTGTCGTGGCAAGACCGCTGGCAGGCTATTCGCATGATGGTTGTATTGAAACAAAAGCGATGGCAAGCTCCTGCACTGTTCAGTGTTGCGCAATTGCTTGAGCAACACCGCCAATCGGCTCGCTTGTGCCGCCGACTTTGGATCCCTTTATGCCTGGCCAGTTTGAATACTTCAAGCGATCAAGCCTGCGCGCAATTATTTTTAAATGTCTTGCGCGATAGCCTAGACGCACCACGCCATCTCTCTGACATGCTGGTCCCAAGCGTAGACTTAACCGCACTGTGGCCACAGGCTGCGGCCGACACGGTCACAATGCGGTATCGCCATATTGTGCGAGAGGTTTGCCCGACTGCAACGGCTGTCAGCATTGACGGCGAAGCGTTTGAGGGTTGTGTCTTAGCAACCCCGCCTTATGCCTGCGCGCGCATTTTGAAGCCCAGCGAAAGCAGCGAGGCAAGCGACGCCTTACTCACCCAACTAGGCGCCTTTCAATATCGCTCGATTGCCACGCTCACGTTGCAACTAGAAGTAGGCTGGAATCCACCCCAACCAATCCTGTTGCTGGATGAAGACCCAACGCGCGGTCACTTCGGGCAATGGGCATTCAAACGCCCGCAGGCAAATGACCAAATGAGCGTAGTCATTAGCGATGCCGCCGATTTTTTAAAACATGATCGCGCAAGCTTTGTGGACAGTATTGCGGCGCAGATTCGCGAGCAGGTGCAACGTCATCCAACCGCGCGTCACGGCGCACAACCACCAATGCCTGCTATTCGTGCGCACCGCCTCATCGTTGAAAAACGCGCCACCTTTGCAGCGGTGCCTGGCTTGCAGCGCCCAACCAATCAAAGCCCTTGGCCACGCCTGAGTTTGGCTGGCGACTGGACAGATACCGGCTACCCGGCCGTGCTTGAAGGCGCTGTGCGCAGCGGAAAGCTAGCTGCAAGAGCGCTTATCGAAGCATGACACCGCAGCAATGATTAGCCCGACGCTAATCGAAGCATAACAACGTAGTGATGGTGTGCGTGACACTGACCGAAGCATGACAACGTAGTGATGGTGTGCGTAACACTGACCGAATCACGACAACGTAGTGATGATCTGCGTGACACTGACCGAATCACGACAACGTAGTGACGGTGTGCGTGACACTGACCGCACTATCGCGGCAGTGTTGCCGGCGGGTCAGCTCTGCAACGCGCGCGCTGTGTATAAGCCCAGCAGCGTTAAGGCTAGCGAACCGGCGAGACTGATCCCAGAATACATTGCTGCCATCGCCAAGCGGCCTTCTTCAAGAAAGGCAACCGTCTCAGCCGAGAAGGTAGAAAATGTGGTGAGCCCGCCTAAAAAGCCCGTGACAATCAACAAGCGCCAAAATGGCGGCCATTCAGGGTGCGCGGCCACAACCCCAACCACTAAACCGATCAAATACCCGCCCAGCATATTGGCCGCAAAGGTGCCCCACGGGATGGCATCGGCATGGCGATTGAGCCAGAGCCCAAGCAGCCACCGCAACCACGCGCCGCCCGCTGCCCCAACCGCAATCGCCACAAAGTGAAAGGGTGTCAGCAGCGCCATCGCTATACGCTCGCGTGCTCGGCGATATACGCCCGCACACTTGCGACATCGCAAGGCAACACGGTCACTTTTTGCGGTAACGACTCGAGATTTTCAAGGCCAAGCGGTACCGGCGCGGGGCGCCCAAGCGCCTCTTCAATGACCTCTGAAAACTTTGCCGGCAACGCTGTTTCTAGCACCAGCATCGGCACGCCCTCTTCAACAAAAGGCGCAGCCACTTTCACACCATCAGCGGTATGTGGATCAATCAAGATACCGGTACGATCCATCACCTGCCGAATCGTCGACAAGCGATCTTGATGGGTACTCGTACCCGATACAAACCCATAGCGCTCGGTGAACTCGGGCAGGTAGGCCGACAAATCAAATGAACCCTGTGCGGCGAGCTGTTGCCAGAGCTGGGCGACCCGGTCAGCGTCACGCCCGACCAAGTCAAATACAAAGCGCTCAAAGTTTGAAGCGCGTGAAATATCCATCGAAGGGCTTGAGGTTAAAAACGTTTGCGCGGCAGAGCGAGGCCGATAAATACCTGTGCGAAAGAATTCATCCAGGACATTGTTTTCGTTGGTGGCCAAGACCAAGCGCCTGATCGGCAAGCCCATGCTGCGGGCGATATGCCCAGACAAAATGTTGCCAAAATTACCCGAAGGTACAGCAAACGATACAGGTTGCCCTGGGCCGGTGGTGGCTCGCAGCCAACCGTGAAAGTAATACACGATTTGGGCGGCAATACGCGCCCAGTTAATTGAGTTGACCGCACCCAAATGGTATTTATTTTTGAAAGCCAAGTCGCCGGCAAGCGCCTTCACAACGTCTTGCGCTTCGTCAAAGACCCCTTTGACCGCAATATTATGAATATTGGCGTCTTGCAGTGAATACATTTGTGCGCGCTGAAAGGCACTCATGCGGCCGTAGGGCGAAAGCATAAATACAGCGACGCTGTCTTTACCGCGCATCGCGTATTCGGCGGCTGAACCGGTATCGCCCGACGTCGCACCCAAGATGTTGAGCGTGGCACCGCGAGCATGCAACACATGCGGAAACACCTGCCCTAAAAACTGCATCGCCATATCTTTAAAGGCCAACGTCGGCCCCTCAGACAAGCCTAAAAGCGACAGGCCGTTGTACAGGGGACGCAGCGGAACAATCTCAGCACTTTGAAACGTTTCTGGAAGATAGGCCGCCTGCGTCAGGGCCTGGAGTTGAGCCGCTTCGATATCACTGATAAATAGCGACAATACTTCGGCCGCGAGCGCGTGATACGGCAAGCCCCGCCAAGACTCGAGCTGGGCTGCAGACACCTGTGGCACGCTTTCTGGCATCGCCAACCCACCATCGGGCGCTAGGCCTTCAAGCAAAATATCTGAGAAGCCTTGGGCTGACATGCCACCACGGGTTGAGACGTACTTCATGAGAGGCTTTCTATACGCAAGCGTGTGACACGTGAGTGCACGAAAGGTAAGGCTTCAATTTTTACAATCGCAGCATTGACATTACGCTCGATCGCCTCGTGCGTTAAGAAAATCAGTTCGGCGTCAGCGCCTTGTTCAGCAGGTTGCTGAATCATTGAGCCAATCGAAATTTTGGCATCGGCTAAAACACGCGCCAACTCAGCAAGTACACCTGGCTGATCGGCCACCGTGAGGCGTAAATAATAAGATGTGACCACATCGTCGATCGACAAAATCGGCGTATCGGACATTGCGTCGGGCTGAAACGCCAAATGCGGCACGCGGTGTTCAGGATCTGCCGTGTGCAGGCGCGTGACGTCGACCAAATCAGCGACCACCGCCGAGGCAGTGGGCTCTTCGCCGGCACCTTTGCCGTAATAAAGCGTTTGCCCTACGGCATCGCCGCACACCAGCACGGCGTTCATGGCGCCCTCGACATTCGCCAACAGCGATTTAACGGGCACTAGCGCTGGATGCACGCGTAGTTCGATCCCCTCGGGCCGACGCTTGGTGATTCCTAATAACTTAATGCGATACCCGAGACGTTCAGCCAACTTGATGTCTTCAGCCGCAAGCTGAGAGATCCCTTCGATATACGCTTTATCAAACTGCACCGGGATACCGAAGGCTAAGGAAGCCAGCAGCGTTAGCTTATGCGCGGCGTCCACACCTTCGATATCAAAGGTTGGATCGGCCTCGGCATAACCAAGCTTTTGCGCCTCGGCCAACACCGTTGCGAAGGACAAACCACGCGCACGCATCTCAGACAGAATGAAATTGGTCGTGCCATTAATGATGCCTGCGACCCACTGAATTCGGTTGGCGGTTAAGCCCTCGCGAATCGCTTTAATAATTGGGATGCCACCAGCCACCGCAGCCTCGAAGGCAACCATCACGCCGCGCGCCGAGGCAGCGGCAAAAATTTCAGTGCCGTGTTTCGCAAGTAAGGCCTTATTGGCCGTGACGACATGCTTGCCTTGTGCGATTGCCTCAAGCACGAGCTCACGCGCCAAGGTATCGCCGCCGATCAGCTCGACTACGATATCAATCGAGGGGTCACGTACGACCTCAAAGGGGTCAACGCCCACAACGAGAGCCGAACCCAACAGTTTGCGCGCTTTGGCCACATCGCGCACCGCTACACGCGTCACTTCAATCTTGCGGCCCGCGCGGCGGGCAATTTCTTGGGCATTGCGCGCCAGTACCTTATACGTGCCACCGCCCACCACGCCTAAACCTAACAAACCAACTTTGATTGAATCCATTACAGCAACCCGTCCTTGCGAAACATTTCTTTAATGCCGCGTACCGCCTGGCGGGTACGTTGCTCGTTTTCGATCAAGGCAAAGCGCACATACTCATCGCCATAATCGCCAAAACCGATGCCTGGCGATACCGCAACCTTGGCATCTTCAAGGATACGCTTGGCAAATTCAAGCGAGCCTTTCGCTCGGTATGGCTCGGGGATATGGGCCCAAACATACATTGAAGCCTTGGGGTTTTCAACCATCCACCCCGCCTCGTGCAGCCCTTTGACCAACACATCGCGACGGCTTTGGTATTTTTGCACCACTTCAGTCACACAATCTTGTGGGCCATCGAGTGCTGCAATCGAGGCTACCTGAATCGGGGTGAAGGTACCGTAATCGTGATAGCTTTTGATACGCGCCAAGGCATTGACCAGCTCGGCGTTGCCCACCATAAAGCCTACACGCCAACCCGCCATGTTGTAGCTTTTACTCATGGTAAAAAATTCGACTGCGACTTCGCGCGCACCGGGCACTTGCATGATCGACGGCGCCTGATAGCCATCAAAGCAGATGTCTGCGTAAGCCAAATCATGCACCACGATGATGTTGTGCTCGCGGGCAAGGGCCACGACGCGCTCGAAAAACGAAAGGTCAACACACTGCGCGGTGGGGTTGCTTGGAAACCCCAAAATCATCATCTTGGGTTTTGGGATGGACTCGCGCACGGCGCGCTCGAGCTCTTGAAAAAAATCACTGCCTGGCGTCATGCACACCGAGCGGATATTGGCCCCCGCGATCACGGCGCCATAAATATGAATCGGATAACTTGGGTTTGGCACCAACACCGTGTCGCCTGCATCGAGCGTGGCTAGCATCAAATGGGCTAAACCCTCTTTTGAGCCGATCGTGACAATCGCTTCAGAATCTGGATCAAATTGCACCTGATAACGGCGAGCATACCAATCGGTAATGGCCTTGCGTAAGCGCGGGATTCCTTTCGAAACCGAGTAGCCATGGGTGGTCGGGCGCGACGCAGCCTCGATTAGTTTTTCGACGATATGAGGTGGTGTTGGACCATCAGGGTTGCCCATCGACATATCGATGATGTCTTCGCCACGGTGCCGCGCGGCCATTTTGAGCTCGGCCGTAATATTAAAAACATAGGGCGGCAACCGCTCAATTCGGGGAAACCTCTTCATCGTACGTCCTTGTTGGGGCTAGGCAAAAGCGCACTGCAAGCTAAGCAATTTTTACAACAGAGGTCTCCGAAATCCTGAGATCCTCAAATTCTAAAATTCTAAAATTCTAAAATTCTGAAATTCTGAAATTCTGAAATTCTAAAATTCTATTATCCCGAAATCCCGAAATCCCGAAATCCTGAAATCCTAAGATCTCAGAACGCTAGGATCAAATGAAATCTTCTAAGATATTGAAATTCTGAGGTCTATTAGACATTAAGTGCTCTGTTTGCGCTGCAGCAAAGCCCTCTAATCTAGC
>JBIIWK010000299.1:0-3880 GCA_044338955.1 Burkholderiaceae bacterium | reverse complement strand
TTGCATTCGCATGATTCGAAATTTTCTTTTACAGGAGTCAAATGCTAAAGGTGAAAGACGCTTAATAGTATTGAAGTGAACGAGGTTTTACGGAAATCAAAGGGAAGAAAGACGAATTAAATTCAGAGAATGCGCCGGACTCACTAGCGCCTGAATAACTTGCTATTGCGGCTTAAAACCTGACGTCTTTATGATTTCGCGAAAACGTTCAATCTCATCGAGTTGCATTTTTCTCATTTGCGCGGGCCCAAAGGGCATGAGCTCACCACCGCCTGTCGCCACCAGATACTCTTGTGCCTGACGCGAGGTTAGCACTTGCTGCAGTGCAGCAGCCAGCTTGTTCGTAATGTGATCGGGTGTTTCAGTACGAACGTATAAAGAGGTCCAAAGATAGTTAGAGTATTCAGGGTAGCCACTTTCTTTCACAGTCGGGATATCTGGAAACTCAGGTGCACGGGTGTCGCCCGTGACGGCAATGGCGCGAAGCTTTCCAGAGATCAGCAACGTGGATACGCCGCTTAAATTGAGCACGCCCCAATCGAGTTGATTACCAATTAAGTCAGTAAAGATCGGTGCCGCACCCTTGTAAGGTACCCCCACAAACTTGACGCCAGAAATGCTATTGAACCAATCTAACGTTAACTGGTACGACGTTGCATAGGTGCCGACATTGAACGGACGCGAAGAGGCTTTAGCTGCTGCGACAAGCTCTGCAAGAGTTTTGTAGGGTGAATTGCCTGGAACAACAAACGCGCCCATGCCACGCGTCAGTCCCGATACCGGCTTAAAGTCGGCAACCGCATCGTAGGGAAAAGGTCCTTTCATCACCAGTTCATTTAGACCAAGCGGGCTCAGCGTACCCAAAAAAATCGTGTAGCCATCGGCTGGGGCGTTTTTGACTGCTGTGCCTGCGATCATGCCATTGGCGCCAGGGCGATTCTCAACGACCACGGACTGCCCAAGCAGACCGGCAAGCTGTTGTCCAAAGTAACGGGCGGCATTATCGGTACCACTGCCGGCAGCCAAGGGCACCAAAATCTTGATCGAGCGGGTAGGGTAATCTGCAACTTGAGCGAACGAACCGTTAGCGAAGGCTAGCAAGGCGAGAGCGAAGATATGAAGCATTTTCATTATTATGCGAGCCCATTTTTTTGAAAGCCAAGGCAACGTTGTTGCAACCCAGCCGTTTGTCTCAAAAAAAAGTAACACGCAGGTACTAAAGCGTCAATGAAAAAGACTAAACGCTTAGGCCTAAAGACTGCACTCTTCACCTTTAAGATTCAATCGCTAACCTTAAAGACTTCACGCTTGACCGTTGAGGTTAAATCTCTGACAGTCAAGACTGCACGTTTAGCCCTCGATTGTCAGATAAGATTGACATTGCTCGCCCATGACTTTTGCCAACGTATCGTCAAAGCGTTCAACGATGTCTTGATAGGCGCTCAGTGCCTCGGTGTAGCGCTTGGCTGCATACAAGGTATACGCCTGCTCAGTCAGTTCGCACAGGGCTTGTTCGGTTTCAGTGGCTTGTGTCTCACTTGAGCCATCACGTATTCCTAACAATTCGTAAATTAAAAACTCGCTCTCTCGGCCCTTGACTCGAATCTTGTCGATGGGGCGTAACCACAGCCGTTCTCCGGCCTCTTTATACACAGAGTGGCTGACGCAAATGTGTGTGCCGTAGTTTTTATTGATGCCCTCAAGGCGAGAAGCGATATTGACACCATCCCCCATTACTGTGTAGCTCAAGCGCTCAACTGAGCCGATATTTCCGACTAGGACTGCGTCAGTATGGATGCCAATTCGAACAGACAGTGGTGGTTTATTCTCTGAGACTAAGCGCGCGTTGAGACTCACCATGCGACGCTGACCTTTAAACGCGGCGACACATGCGTGATAGGCATGATGTTGATCAAGCACCGGTGCACCCCAAAATGCCATCACTGCGTCACCGATAAACTTGTCGACCGTACCAGCTTCTTCTTTGATCGCTAAAGTCATGAGTTCTAAGTAATACGAAACACGCTGTAGCAATTCGCGCGACGGCGTGCTTTCTGACATTGCTGAAAAGTCTTTTAAGTCGGTGAACAGGATCGTGAGATAGCGGCTTTCGCCCCCTACTTGAATTTTTTCACCAGATTTAACGAGGTCACGCACCAGCTCTCGAGGCACGTAGGCGGTGAACGCCAGAATGGTTTGCCTAAGACGATTGATCGCCAGACCAAGCGTAGACAGTTCAGAAATAAAAGACGTTTTGATCGGAGCGCTGTCCTCTCTGAACTCCATCATGCCTTGGATACTGGTCGTTAACTTTTTGAGAGGGCGAGAAATGAGTAAATAGCCAATCGGCAGTGAACATAGAGACACGATAATCGCTAGAAAAATGCCTCGCCGCCTAATCTCATGGGCATTGGCTAACAGCTCGTGATCGGGGCTGGCAATCAGCAGATAAAACGGCGCTGCGCCCTCTATGTGTAGCGGCGAAGTCGAGGTTCGCCAAACATTTGAGTCAACGGTGAAGTTTGTTAATACTGGTTTTGTGCTGTCTCTTTTGTGGAAGACGGACATGACGCTTGAGAATATCGGGATGTCCAGCTCACGCAAGCCTTTTAGTTGCGGAGTCGTCATGATTGTTTGGGACGCGCTACCGATCGAGTTTTGAGCGCTCGAGTTTGGTTTGGGTGTGTGATTGCCTAGCGCGGTTGAAACCGGCGGATCATTTTCGTAATCGAGAGCGATCACAAAACCGTCATCGTTGACGATAGCAGAGTGTGTGCCGGGGGTAATTCTTTTCGACTTAATGATGTCATTTAGCGTGTCTAAGCTGATATCTACACCAATAATCGACCGCCCATCCGGCGACTTGATTGATAAGGTTTGACCAAGCTTGCCGTCAGTAAAGAACGCGTACGGTGGGCTTGTAACAAGGTCACGGGTCGCGTCTGCAGACTTATACCAACCGCGTGTTCTTGCATCATAGGATTTCGCATAGTCAGGGCGATAGGTTTGAGAAATCTGTTTTAAATCCTTATCAAAATAAATAAAACGCCCGTGCACATTTGCTGCAGCGCTGCCAGCGGAGGTTTGATCGATGTCGGTGTACTCGATACTTTGTACAATCAAACGCGTGTCAGGGTGCAGCTTTAAAGAGATAGCGTGTTGTAGGTCGCGTACCACTCGTACCAAAAAGAAATCGCCCGTGGCGTAGCCGATAAATATTGCAGAGATGGTGGGCGAGTCTGAGAGCGCCTCTTCGATAAAACCCAATTGGCTGAGCCTTGATTCAAGATCCTCTTGCTGTGTCAGGGTTGAATGTGAGGTCAGACGCGTCACGAGCCTCGCTGAAGACAGCATCCGTCGAATGCTTTGCAAGGTCTCAGTCGACATGCTCAGTGTGTGCTGACGCGCAGTTAAGTTACTGGCTTCATTCGCCAACTTATAGGCAACAAGACTCAACGCCGCGGTGATCATTGCGATCAAAAGGATCAGAATGACTGAAAATGGGATTCTTACGCGGGGTAGGGTCATCAAGGCGCTCAGTGCTCACTCATCAACTCGATGCGCGTATGGACGATACGAGCTTAGAGGTGATCGTGAGGCACTATATCGGCTTGCTGACCCAAAAAGCGCAGAGACCGGCGCCTTGGCTCATTAAACGCAGCGCCTTTGCATTTACTGATGGCCTATTGCAGTTTAATGTTGTTCTCTTTAATGACTTTGCCCCAAAACGCAGTTTGATCGACCATCCACTGCTGTACGTCTTTTGGGGATAGGGGGACTGCTTCAGAGCCCAGTTCATTCAAGCGCTTTTGCACTTCAGGGGTTGTTGCAATCCGCTGAACTTCAGCGTTGATTTTTTCGATGATGGCTGGCGGTGTGC
>JBIIWK010000298.1:0-3887 GCA_044338955.1 Burkholderiaceae bacterium | reverse complement strand
TTTTTCAATCGCATCGGCGGGGCGTACCCACCGGTGTCCAACGGTCTCGTAGTCATCTTGTTTGGCGACCTGCCCGACTGGCGCTTGCGCTACAAAAAAACGGGTGTCGTAACGCTTAGGGCGCCCAGGCATCGTGATCCAATGGCTGAAGTAGGCGATTTTGTCAGTCGCTACGCGAAATTGCTCGGCTTTGAGTACATCCACAAAGGTGATTTTATTTTCAGCGAGTGCGGTTCGCAGGTCGGACAGACGCATTGCTTCGTGTTCGTTGAGTTGCACCAACTCATCATCGTGTCGATAGCCGAGCAACAGTCCGGACTCTTCAAAGCACTCACGAATGGCGGCAATCCAATAGGCAAGCCCACCTTGTTCGATACCAAGCGTGCTGCTAGCCAGATCATCGGTCAAGCCGACACAAAGCGAGGCAATCTCATCGTGATGGTCGGTCGGGTCGAGCCCGCCACCCGGAAAAACATGCATTCCCTTGGCAAAGGCAACCTCCGTTGTGCGCTGCATCATAAAGACTTCAATGCCGTCACTGGTGTCTCGCGCGAGGATCACGGTGGCTGCAGGACGGGGCACGACGATGGGTGGATTCACTGGTGTCTCACTTCGGTTGTCTGTCGGGCGATATTTTGTTGTTGGATATATTAGCTGAAGCCCGCCTCGATCGTACGGTTTGAGACAAGCCTCGCGAAAAAGCCTGCCTTGGTCCAACGGTTTGAGGTAAGCCTTGCAAACAAGTTAGACTCTACGTGTTGAAAAAATTAAAAATGGAGACAGTTTCGATGTCAACAACCGGACAGCAGTTAGTATCTTTTTTAGAAGCTAATGGAGTTGACAGAGTATTTTGTGTACCCGGTGAGAGCTTCTTGCCCTTGCTTGACGCCTTAGGCGCGAGCAAGATCGACACCATCACTGCGCGGCACGAAAGCTCGGCTGGTTTCATGGCAATGGCCGATGGTCGACTGACAGGTCGACCCGGGGTGTTTATGGTGAGTCGCGGGCCCGGTGCGACCAACGCCTCGATTGCAGTGCATAGCGCGCAACAAGACGGTACGCCGTTAATCTTGATGATTGGGCAAGGCGAGCGTCAGCACGTTGGGCGAGATAGTTTTCAAGAAATCGATTACTCAAAAATGTTTGGCAGCATTGCGAAATGGGTGTACGAGATCAATGATCCAACGCGCGTGCCTGAAGTCATGGCGCGTGCCTTCTCAGTCGCGATGAGTGGTACACCAGGGCCCGTGGTGATTTCATTGCCTGAAGATATTTTGCCTATCGAGCTGCCCGACGTGAAGGCACGCGCCTCTGTGGTGGCGAGCAGTGCGCCAACGCCCAAGGCGATGCAGCGTGTATTAGAACTGTTAGCAAAAGCCGAACGCCCCTTGCTACTTGCGGGCGGCGATTTTGCAACCGATGAACAACGTGCAGCGCTGCGCGCAGCCGCTGAAAAGCACAACATTCCCGTTGTAATTGGCTTTCGTCGCCACGGCGTGTTTGCGTCCGATCATCCTCTATACGCGGGTGACATCGGAACGGGTACCTCTGCCACGCAAGTCAAAGCGTTTGAAAAAGCGGATTTATTGTTAGCCATTGGAACCCGCTTATCAGATTGGGGTACCTTAAATTATAGATTTCCAACACCGCCTTGGCCAAACCAAACACTTGTTCATGCGTGCGCAGATGTCACGATGATTGGCAAGAACTTTCAGCCAGAAGTTGGAATGGTGTGTCACGGTGCAGAGTTTATTCGTGAGTTCGCGGCGCAGGCCGTCGTGCCAGAGAAAAAAGATCGTTCAGCATGGATCAGCGAGCTGCATGGCTATGCGCAAACGCAGGCGGTCTGGAAAAATATTAAAGCGCCTGACGGTGTGGCCTTTGGTAATGTTGTGCGCGCCTTGGGTGAGCTGACCCCTGATGCAACGAGTATTGTCCCCGATGCAGGGATCTCTGCTGCGTTGGCTTATAAATTCTTTCCGTTTACAGGTAGGCGCAAACTGTATTCGACGATGTCGGGTGTGATGGGTTATGGCGTGCCAGGCGCAGTGGCGATTGCGATGCGTGAGCCTGAGCGTACTGTGATTTGTTTGGTGGGTGATGGTGGTTTTATGATGACAGGCAATGAACTTGCCGTCGCCGTTGAACGCAAGTTGCCGCTTAAGATTTTTTTGTCAAACAATCGCAGTTTAGGGACAATTCGCCTGCATCAAGAGCGTATGTACCCGGGGCGTTCGCACGCGACTGATCTAAGCGGCCCAGACTTTTCAAAATTAGCGCAGGCCTTTGGCTGCGCAACCATGTTGATTGAAAAGGATGAAGATATCGAGCCCACGATTCGAGCGGCGTTAGCAGCAACAGGCCCCGTCTTTGTTGAGGTGAAGGCAAGCTTGTCGGCGATTTTGCCAAAAACTTGATCTGAAAGTCGTGATCCTGCTCTGCATGGCTGCAAGACACTGTTTAGCGTGTTCAATTGGGCTTGGTAATAACTTCTAACTCTTGCGTCAGATGAGAGCAAAGATAGGATCATAAGGGGCGAGACAATGACGGCGAAAGAGGCAGGTTCGACCAGCACAGCACTAGACACTGAGTTTTCAGACGGACTCGTCAGCTTTTGTCGAACGTTTCGGGCGCAGCCTCTTGCTGCTGAGACGGTACGGCGCTCAACCGATGCGATTACGGATACGTTAGCCTGCATGGTGCTTGGGGTTGGTCAAGCGCTCGAACCTAAGTTGCGTCGAGCACTATTTTCTTCTCAGCCGCTTAAACAAATGCTGGCACAATTTGCACCTGCCGTCTTGCGGGTCAGTTCAACCGATGCGCAAGGGTCTGCCGCGTTGTATCTGGGTACGCTGGCGCATGCTGCGGATTTTGATGACATTAGTCATCCGGCGTATTGCCATGCGACAGCCTTGCTATTACCGGCTCTCTTGATTCGTGGTGCCGCGCTGGGTGTGAGTGGCGAAGACTTGATTCGCGCGCATGTAGTGGGTATCGAAACTCTTGGTCAACTTGGGCGTCGTTTAAACACTGCGCACTACGAGCGTGGTTGGCACACGACAGGTACCTTTGGTGCCATCGGCGCCACCGCCGCGTTAGCGTTTCTTGAAAAGTTTACCGATGAACAAATGCGTGGTGCGCTCGGCGTGAGTGCGTCGCTTGCCAGTGGTGTGCGACAAAATTTTGGCACGATGACCAAACCACTACACGCTGGCTTAGCAGCGCGTTCAGCGATTTTAGCGACTCGGTTAGCTGAGCAAGACTTCACCTGTGCGCCTGATGCGATCGAAGGTAAATTTGGTTTCATGAAGGTGTTTGGCGGCACCGCACCGGCAAGCTACGCTAAAGCTTGGGGGCAGCCGTTAGAAATCTTGACTGAAACCGGTATTGGCCTGAAAGCTTACCCGTGCTGCGCGGCCACGCATCCGGCGATTGATGCCACACGTGTTTTACGTGAAAAACTCGACGGTGCTTCTGCTGAAGACATCGAATCGATGCGAGTAGGAGCCTCACGCTTTGCAATGCAGCCCTTGATTTATGATATTCCAAACACAGGCTTGGAAGGTAAATTCAGTATGCGCTACTGCATCGCCTCGGCCCTGATCGATGGTGCAGTCAAGATTGGTACGTTTGAGCCTGATCAGATCAAACGCCCAGCGATCGAGCGTTTAATGAAAAAAATAACGGTTGAAATAGACCCCTTGGTCGCGGATGATCACGAATTTGCTGCGATCGTTGATCTAAAACTCAAGTCAGGGCGCACAGAATCAATCCGCATCGATGTCGCGAGTGGTAAACCAGGCAACTGGCTGAGCGAGTCGCTCTTGAAAGAAAAGTTCTTTGATTGCTTGGGGACTGAGCGTTTGAATAGCCAGGCTGGTCAAGTG
>JBIIWK010000059.1:0-13145 GCA_044338955.1 Burkholderiaceae bacterium | reverse complement strand
CTGCGCGAAGGTGAGCGTCTGACCCATATACAGATAAGCCTTGCGCTCAGCAAAGCGTTGAAACGAATCTTCAAACAAGGTGACTAAAGAGGCGTACGCCGAAATATCAATATTTTCAGGCACGCCGTTAGGGTAATTTTTGAGCCAAGGTTTGTTGTTCTGAATCGCTTCGGTCATATCGGTCCTTTATCCCTGGCCTGTTTCAAAAAAGTTTGCTGCCTACTCAATATAGTCTTGGCCCTCGGTGAGCACCATTGGCGTTTTAACCAGTAGACGAAATGAAATTATTTCAAAAAAATACGAACGATCGTGCTATTATTAACTGAAATCTTGAAATCTTGAAATCTTGAAATCTTGAAATCTTGAAATCTTGAAATCTTGAAATCTTGAAATCTTGAAATCTTGAAATCTTGAAATCTTGAAATCTGAAATCTTGAAATCTGAAATCTTGAAATCTGAGATCTTTGCTCTGCGATCTGCAATGTGAAATCCCGATTTTTAATTGACCACACCGATCATCATTGTGACTCAAACCGGCATGAACGACATCGTCTCTACGACCGTAACGCAAGCGGCGGTCGCGGCGCAGTCAAAGGGTGCTCTGACCAAGGCGATGATCGTTGATCAAGCCTTGAAAATCGCTAGCCACCAAGGGCTTGAGGGCTTAACGGTCGGCCTCTTGGCCGAAGCCCTCGGCATGAGCAAAAGTGGCGTGTTCGCCCATTTTGGTTCAAGAGAAGAGCTACAACTCGCGGTGGTGCGAGAGTATTACCAGCGATTTGAAGCCCGCGTATTTCAACCGGCCCTACTTGAGCCCAAAGGGCTGGCACGTTTGCAGAAAATGATTCATCTTTGGATGCAGACCAGCATTCAAGAGCTAAGCGCCGGCTGTATTTTTATCTCGGGTGCGGTTGAGTTTGATGATCGGCCGGGTGCTGTGCGTGATGAGTTGGTGCGCAGTGTTCAAACTTGGCGCGCCGCGCTCAAACGCGCAATCGAACAAGCCGTTGAAGTGGGTGATCTTAAAAAAGACTGTACGCCCGAAGCCATGCTGTTTCAAATTTACAGCTATGTACAGGGCTTACACCACGACGCGCGCTTTTTACAAATTTCTCGAAGCGTTGATATTGCGACGCAATCAATCCAGCAAACGATCGACCAAAACAGGAGCCACCGTGCCTAGTTACACCGCACCCCTACGTGACATGCAGTTTGTGATGCATGAAGTTTTAGGCGTCACAGACGTCTATAAAACCTTACCGGCACACAAAGAGATTGATCCAGAAACGGTTAATCAAATCCTTGAGCAGGCCGCGAAGTTTGCGCAAGAGGTGGTTCAGCCCCTCAATCAAAAGGGCGACAGGCAAGGTTGCACCCGGCACCCCGATGGCGCCGTCACGACACCTGATGGGTTTAAAGGGGCATACGATCAGTATGTCGAGGCAGGCTGGCCCGCGTTAGCGTGCAATCCTGAGCACGGCGGTCAAGGCCTACCCGTACTGTTGAATACGGCGCTATACGAAATGCTGAACTCGGCCAACCAGGCCTGGACGATGTACCCAGGGCTGTCGCATGGCGCGTACGAATGCCTGCAAGCGCATGGCACGCCCGAGCAAAAAGCACTGTACCTGCAAAAGCTTGTATCAGGCGAATGGCTGGGCACCATGTGCTTGACCGAACCGCAATGCGGCACCGATCTGGGCATCCTTAAAACAAAGGCCGAGCCGCAAGCCGACGGTAGCTATGCGATCACCGGAACCAAAATATTTATCTCAAGTGGTGAGCATGACTTGGGTAAAAATATTATCCACCTTGTTTTAGCGCGTTTGCCCGACTCGCCCGCTGGTACAAAAGGGATATCGTTATTTGTGGTGCCAAAGTATCTGCCCAGTGCAGCGGGTGATATCAGTGACCACAACCTAAATACCCTGAGCTGCGGCTCACTTGAAGACAAAATGGGGATCCACGGCAACGCGACTTGCGTCATGAACTTTGACGGCGCGCGCGGCACCCTGGTGGGCGAGCCACACAAAGGTTTGCGTGCGATGTTCATCATGATGAACGCGGCGCGTTTAGGTGTTGGGATGCAAAGCGTTGGCTTGACCGAAGTGGCTTACCAAAACTCAGCCGCGTACGCGAAAGAGCGCTTGCAAATGCGTAGCCTGAAAGGCGCGCAGGCCCCCGACAAGGTGGCCGATCCCATCATCGTTCACCCAGATGTACGCCGAATGCTCTTGACCCAGCGTGCCTATGCCGAGGGCGCGCGTGCCTTCGCCTATTGGATTGCGTTGATGATAGACGTTGAGCAGAATCATCCCGACAAGGCCGAGCGCGAGGCGCACGCAGATTTGGTGACCTTGCTGACACCCATCGTAAAAGCTTTTATCACCGACAACGCCTTTGAGGCGACCAATGAAGGTTTGCAAGTGTTTGGCGGGCACGGCTACATCGCTGACTGGGGGATGGAACAGTTTGTGCGCGACTCGCGTATCAATATGATTTACGAGGGTACGAACACCATTCAGTCGCTTGATTTATTGGGTCGTAAGGTCTTATCGGATATGGGCGCTAAGCTTAAAAAGTTTGGCAAAATAATTGAGGCCTTTATCGAAGCTGAAGGGGTGCGCAAAGAGATGGCAGAATTCATCGACCCGCTTGCAGAGTTGGCAAAACAGGTCGAGAAGTTGACAAAAGAAATCGGCCTCAAGGCGATGTTTAATCACAACGAGGTGGGCGCAGCTGCCGTACCGTATTTGCGAGTAATGGGACACCTAGTGTATGCCTACCTGTTTGCACGCATGGCCAAGGTTGCGCTGGCAAACAAAAAAAGTAGCGATACGTTTTACCAGGCCAAGTTGGCAACGGCTCGCTTCTATTTTGCGCGAATGCTACCCGAGGCTACCTATCAAATGCAGCTGGCGCGTGCGGGTGAGGCAAGTTTGATGAGCTTGGACGCGGCGCTGTTTTAATCGATTGTCCTAAAAGATGGTGCCCAATCAGTAAAGTATTGGTGGGCCGGTGTACTTAATAAACGTTTGCAGCAAAGAGGATTTGATCCATGCAAAAGAATCGACCGATACGTAAAGTGGCAGTTTTGGGTGCCGGAGTGATGGGGGCGCAAATCGCCGCCCATTGCGTCAATGTAGGCGTACCCGTGATTTTGTTTGATCTGGCAGCTCCGCTCACAAAAGAGGGCAAGCCGCAAAATCACAATATGATTGCGCTGAGGGCCATCGAAAATTTAAAAAAACTAAGCCCCGCTCCCTTGGCGGTCGCCGCCAGTGCCGACTTGATTCAGGCAGCTAATTACGATGATGATCTGGCACGCTTGGCCGAATGCGATCTGGTGATCGAGGCTATAGCCGAGCGGCTAGACTGGAAGCACGCCCTCTACGAAAAAGTGGCGCCCCACATCGCTGCGCATACGATTTTTGCGACCAATACCTCGGGCTTGTCAATTACCGAACTCTCGGCCGGTTTCTCAGGGGATTTGAAAAAACGCTTTTGCGGCGTGCACTTCTTTAATCCGCCACGGTACATGCACTTGCTTGAGTTGATCCCCTTGCCCGCCACGGATCCTTTAATTTTGGATCAGCTCGAAACCTTTATGACTTCGACCATGGGCAAAGGAGTCGTACGCGCTAAAGATACGCCTAATTTTGTCGGCAATCGCGTCGGCGTGTTTGCGATCTTAGCGGTCTTCGCTGAGGCCGAAAAATACAAGCTAGGCTTTGATGTGGTGGATGCCCTCACAGGAAGCAAGCTTGGCCGTGCAAAATCAGCGACCTTTCGCACTAGCGATGTGGTCGGTCTGGATACCTTAGCCAATGTGATTCGCACAATGGAAAATGGTCTGAAGCAAGATCCCTTTGCGGCGTTGTTTAAAGTGCCTGACGTACTAGCGTCTTTAATCTCTATGGGGCGCTTAGGCCAAAAGACTAAAGCAGGCTTCTTTAAAAAAGAAGGCAAAGCGGTATTGGTGCTGAATCCAGAAACCAAAGAGTACGAGCCCTCTGCTGCAACGATTGCACCAATCGTAGATCGGATACTCAAAAAACCGGTAGCCGAGCGTTTCGCCTTGTTACGTGAAACAGACGATCCACAGGCCCAATTTTTATGGGCGATTTTTCGGGATATCTTTCATTACATTGCCGTGCACCTCGAGTCGATTGCGGATTCAGCGCGCGAAATTGATTTTGCGATGCGCTGGGGCTATGGCTGGGAGCGAGGCCCCTTTGAAGATTGGCAAGATGCGGGCTGGGGGCAGGTTGCACAGTGGGTCAAAGAGGATATCGACCAAGGCAAGGCCTTGAGTACAGCACCCTTGCCGCAGTGGGTTTTTGCCGGCCCCGTGGCTGAGCGTCAAGCCGTCCATACGCAAGAGGGTTCTTGGTCGGCCGAACAAAAGGCTTATTTGCCGCGCTCGAGTTTGCCTGTGTATCAAAAGCAAGTGTTCAGAGCTGCATTGCTTGGTGATGGTTCGCCTGATCCACGCAAGGCAGGTCAAACTATTTTTGAGACCGCCGATCTGCGCGCGTGGGTAGATGCTGGGCAACCCGAAGTATTGGTGGTCTCGTTTCGCTCAAAGATGAATACCTTCAGCGCGGATGTCTTGAACGGCATCCAGCAAGCCATTGACTTGGCTGAACAGCAATACGCAGGCATGGTGATCTGGCAGACCAGTTCGCTTCAGTCTGGTGTGCCGGGCGGTCCGTTTTCAGCCGGTGCTAATTTAGAAGCCGCCATGCCTTTGGTGATGAAAGGGGGCCCGCAAGGGGTAGAGCCTTTTGTTCAATTGTTTCAAGATACGATGATGCGCGTGAAGTATGCGCAAGTACCGGTGGTCTGCGCGATATCCGGGATTGCGCTTGGGGGCGGTTGCGAGCTGGTGTTGCAAGCCGCAAGACGTGTCGCCACGATTGAGAGTTATATCGGGCTGGTCGAAATTGGTGTGGGTTTGTTGCCGGCCGGTGGGGGCCTCAAAGAAGCGGCGATCAGGGCTGCACGTGGGGTTGAAAAACTTGGGCAGGCGCCTGCTGCAGCCAATTTTTTGAATTTCATTACAGCTTCGTTTGAAAACGCCGCGATGGCAAAAGTCTCGACCTCGGCGCATGAGGCTTTGAAGATGGACTACCTCAAAGCAGACGACATCATTGTGGCCAACGTTTATGAGTTGTTGGCGCAGGCGCAGGCACAGGTCAAGGCGATGCATTACGCAGGCTACCGACCGCCTGTTCAAGCGCTGTTTGCGGTGGCGGGTCGGTCAGTGGCCGCAACCGTGATGGGGCAACTGGTCAATATGCGTGATGGCGGGTTTATTTCAGAACACGATTGTTTTATCGCTAAAAAAATCATTGACGTGATCACGGGTGGTGATGTTGACGCGGGTACGCTGGTGTCTGAAGAGTGGTTGCTTAAGCTTGAGCGTAAAGCGTTTATCGAGCTGATCGCACATCCAAAGTCAATTGAGCGCGTAATGGGTCTGCTGCAAGACGGCAAGCCCGTGCGTAATTAAGCGCCATGGATACAGAACTCGTCAGCGCCTCAGGTGCCGTAACCGCTGAAAAAGCGTCAGTCCGGCCAATGTCCGAAATCATTGCCAAAGGAAACCATTTATGAAAGTTCTACAAGACGCCTATATCGTCGCTGCAACCCGTGCCCCGGTCGGCAAGTCGGGGCGTGGTGCTTTGCGCACAACACGCCCCGACGATTTGTTTGCACAAACGCTTAAACACTTGCTCTCGCAGGCGCCAAGCTTAGATCCAACAGCGATCGAAGATGTGATCGTTGGTTGTGCCATGCCTGAGGCACAGCAAGGTTTGAATGTCGCGCGTATCGCGCTCCTGTTGGCTGGGTTGCCGAATACCGTGGGCGGGATCACGATTAATCGGTTTTGCTCCTCGGGGCTGAATGCAATCGCGATGGCTGCCGACCGCATCCGAGTGGGTGAGGCTGATGTGATGATCGCCGGTGGTGTTGAATCGATGAGTATGGTGCCCATGAGCGGCAATACTCCATCCTTATCGCCTGATATCTTTAAAGATGAAAACATTGGCATCGCTTACGGTATGGGCTTAACCGCCGAAAAAGTGGCTCAGCAATGGAAAGTCAGTCGCGAAGTGCAAGATGCTTTTGCGCTGGCTTCGCATCAAAAAGCCTTGGCAGCGCAGGCGGCCGGCGAGTTCAGCGCTGAGACCTTTGCGGTGCAAGTTGCACAACGCAAAATGAATCTCGCGCTTGGCGAGGTCGATGTATCTTGGCAGTCGTTTAGCCAAGATGAAGGCCCGCGCGCCGATACTTCACTTGAAGGTTTAGCAAAGTTACGCGCAGTGTTTGCCGCCAAGGGCAGCGTGACGGCGGGCAATAGTTCGCAGACTTCAGACGGCGCTGGTGCGCTGCTGATCGTGAGCGAAAAGGCCTTGAAGCAATTTAACTTAACCCCGCTCGCGCGGTTTGTGAGCTTTGCGATCAAAGGGGTTGCACCCGAGATCATGGGCATTGGCCCCAAAGAGGCGATTCCAGCCGCCTTGCGTTTGGCGGGCTTAAAGCAAGACGCCATCGAGTGGATCGAACTGAATGAGGCGTTTGCGGCGCAAGCGGTGGCCGTCATACAAGAGCTTCAACTAGACCCCGCTAAAGTGAACCCTCTGGGTGGTGCAATCGCTTTGGGGCACCCCTTAGGTGCCACGGGTGCGATTCGAAGCGCCACGGCGATTCATGCCTTGCATCGTCGTAAGTTGAAATACAGCATGGTGACGATGTGCGTAGGCACCGGGATGGGTGCGGCCGGGATTTTTGAGCGCTGCTAGGCCGTTCGGTGAGCTGCGCAAAGTTTATCGCGCAATGGTAAAGGGCACTGAATATCGTATTTAAAAAAAGCCGCAATTCGAAAGTTTTGCGGCTTTTTTCTTCGTGCAACACTCGCACGCGGTCATTCTGGTCTTATCAGTCATACCGCTGCGTAAGCAGAGTATGCCTTGAGCTTAGAATCTCCAGCCTAAACCGACCATGACATCCATGCCAGTTGCATTGATGGTGCCGCTCAGTTGCGAGTATGGGACGGTGACGTTGCTGTAGTTGGCATAATTGAAATCAGCATAGCCGTACAGGCCACCTGAGATCACTTGTTTGTAACCAAGACCTAAGGCGTAGCCGCTTAGGCTAGCTGAGGCCTTACCGAAACTGTCCGAGTTGGTGTTTGCTGTTGCGCCTGTGTAACCAACTTTGGCGTAGACGAGTTTCTCTTTGTCAATCGCGTAACCTGGTTGAAAGGTGATGCTGTAAATGTTGGCGACGTTATACGTGCCAGGGCCCGTGGACGTGCCGCGAGGGGTGTTGATTAAAACGGCGTAGTCGGCCGATGGGCTTGTGCCTGGGGCGATCGTGGCACCGAGGCCGAGGCTCCATGGTCCAGAGATTGCAAGCGTGTAGCCCGCAGAGATGCTAGCAATGGCCGTGTTGATGTCTTTTTTTGAACCTGAGTAAGGGTAGGCGCCCAGGTATTGGCCACCCGAAAAGCCAGGGATGAACGTTGCGACGCCAACCCCAGCGTGCACCCACGGGCCTTGCCAAGCTTCGGCTTGCGCCTGCGCGCTTTGACTCGCTAAGCCAAGCAAACCAGTTGTAGCGATGGCGGCGAGTAATTTCAATTTGTTCATGCTGCATTCCATACGGGGATAACGGTGATCGAATTTAGTCCATTGATCTGTAACGTATTTCTTGCAAAAGTGACGTTGCAAATCAATGGACATCTATAAACTTTACAGTAGACCAAGCAGTGAAACAACGAGCAGTTTCCCTAACGCAGGCTCAGTGTGTTTGACAGCAAAACAGTAAAAAGTCATAATAGCGGGCTTGGGGCTGGTAGCTCAGTTGGTTAGAGCAGCGGACTTTTAATCCGTTGGTCGCGAGTTCGAGTCTCGCCCAGCCCACCAAGTGCAAAACGACCTTTTAGGTCGTTTTTTTTTGGAATTTTTAGGCTACTTATCCACGCGGCTCTTGTGCATGCTTATTTTCGGTGGCTTGAGCCCCTATTTGCATACCTAACAAGACTATCATCTGCCTTCCGAGGTTGCATTGAACTTCCGAGCGTGCATTGAACTGAAGCGCTACGATCGATTGGCCGATGTGCGCAGACGTCAGATGAGACGCCACCCACGTATTCTTAAAGAAGTTAAATAGGATCAAGATGAAAAATTTTCTCGGTGTGATCGGTGGAATGGGGCCCTTAGCCACCTCGGATTTTTTGAGTAAATTAGTGAATCACACCGCCGCTTCAACTGATCAGGAAAATATCCCGGTCATTGTTTACGGGGATTGCACCACTCCAGATCGGACTAAAAATATTATCGGTGACGGGCCATCGCCTTATCCCCAGTTGTTAGAGGCGGTAAAATTTTTGAATAATGCCGGAGTGGGTAGCATTTGCATTCCCTGTAATAGCGCGCACCATTGGCATAGTGAATTAATCAAACATTCTTCTGCACCGATTTTTAGCATCATTAAAGCGAGTGCAGATCAGGTGCATAAAAAGAATCCAGGTATTAAAACCGTTGGTGTGCTTTCTACTTACGGAACCTATCAAGTCGGTATTTACAATCAGGCACTTCAAGAGCTTGGTTTTAATGTCGTATTGCCGACTTTAGAAGAGTTTGATACGCTCATTTCTCCGGGCATTGCTTTCATCAAAGCCAATGAGTTGGCCGAAGCAGAAATTGTTTTTGAGAAAGCCTCTGACCTCTTAGTCAGTCGCGGCGCCGAGATCGTCATCTTGGGGTGCACAGAGATACCCATCGGCATGCAACAGCAGTATGCTCAACATCCAGATAAATTTGTAGACTCTACCGAGGCGCTTGCTATAAGCGTGACTGAGTTCTACTCCAAATCTGGTTCAATCAATGACCCCCGCTAACATTACGCGCCAGGTTTCAGCCGGGGCGATCGTAGGTGTTAGTGCAGTCATTTATTCCATCTCATATGGAACATTATTATTTGCCGGGCCGCTATCCAACTATATTGGGTATGGCATCTCAGTCGCCCTGATTACTGCCATTATTGGGGCTCTGTTGGGCCTGTTTTCAGACGATGACACATTTATAAGTGGTCCAGATTCAAACACCATGGCGGGGATGGCCGGGGCGTTGGCTATCATGACCACCTTTGGAGTTGCTGAAGCTGAAACCTTAGAGATGGCAATTGCAACAATAGTATTTGCGTCACTGATCAGTGGGCTCTCGTTTTATCTAATGGCCCATTTTCATCTGTCAGGTTTGATTAGATATATCCCATTTCCTGTCATGGCAGGTTTTTTGGCTGCAACAGGATGGCTGATGTCGAGCGGCGCTTTGAACATTATCGCGGGCACTCCACTCACCATGGGTGGCTTAGACACAGTCCTGGGACAGCCTTTGATGCCACATCTATATGTCGGGATCGTAGTCGCGCTCGCGCTTTTTGTGCTGTCTTCTTATGTTTCAACTGCCATTTTAATTCCAGTCACTCTGATAATAGTCAGCATTGCAGTCAATGCCTTTATTCTCAGCGGAGTTTGCACAGGAAATTATTGTGAGAAAGAGTACTGGCTATTTACGCAATTAAAAGATGGTCAATGGCTGGCACCTTGGAATTTAAATTTCAAAACAGAACACTTATATTTGATATTGGAACTCTTGCCGTCAATATTAATCGTTAGTTTTGTTGGGTTGATCACGATTTTATTATCCGTTGCCAGTCTAGAGTTGAATTCCAAAAAAGAATTTGAATTGGATAAGATCGTCAGGACGCACGGAGCCTCGTCACTGATTGCTGCGATCTTTGGTGGATTTGTCGGGATTATCTCAATCAGTAGAACGACGTTAAATCAGTCTGGAGGGGGCGGAAAACTATCAGGAGTTGTTGCCTCACTGATTTGCCTTGCCTTTTTTCTTGGTGCCGGAATTGTTCTCACAGTGATCCCAAAAGCAGCATTAGGCGGGCTCATTCTGTTTCTGGGAATTGGCATGTTCAAACAATGGTTGTGGGACCAACGTAAGGTCGTCTCGAAGATTGAATTTGCTCAAATTTTATTAATCCTTTTTTTGGTGGCGAATTTTGGTTATATCTACGGTTTTATCGCAGGGATTATTATTTCTTGTTTGATTTTTGTGTACACCTACAGCCAAATTGGGCTGGCGTTTCCGCCGACGTACTTGTCTGAGTTTTCAAGCACTGTCGTGCGCGCCGAAGAGCAAGTGAACGTGTTGAAGATAAGCGGGAGGAAGTTTGCCATTTTTAGGCTGAGCGGCTATGTTTTTTTTGGTTCTGCCAGCAAGATAGATGCCTTATTTAAGTCGATTAATATCGATTCAATGAAGGGCGTCATCATTGATTTAAGTTACATCAGTGGTATTGACCGCTCGGCAATCGGTGTGTTCCAAAGAATTATCAGACGTTATTCACACAAAAACTTGCAATTTTATTTAGTATTTTCTGATAAAAACCGAGCTTTAGTTCAATCAATTGGTTCTGTTGATGAAGGCGGCCATTTGGTTTCATATTATGGTTCGCTCGACAACGCGATTGAGCATGCCGAAGACGAGTTGATTAAAACATTCGACGCGGGCTTACCGCCGCAGACAATTTTCAACTTTACCGATAGCCCTGAAAATAGCGCTATTTTTAAAAATTACTGCACGTTCAATCATGTTTCTGAAAATGAAGTGATCGTGAAAGAAGGCGATCTTGGCTCTGGAGAAATTTATTTTTTGGAGTCTGGAGAGTTTGGAATCAGCACATTGGTTGACGGTCATTCATTCATCTTGGCAAAATTTCTTCCGGGGTCGATCGTTGGGGAAATTTCTTTCTATACCAAGGGGGTCAGGTCGGCCACGATCAGCACGCTAAGCCCATCATCGTTCTACACCCTTAGCGAAGCGAACATGGCGAAAATGCGAACAGAAAATCCTTCACTAGCCACCAAACTGGATTTAATGGTCATCGCGAAGCTCTCTAACTCATTACAAAGAGCGAACAAACTTATTGCCACCCTAGTTCAAAAGCCAAATTAATATAGATCTTATTGCGCCCCTACTTGACACTCGGTTGTGTCACAAGTAAAACGTTGTGAACAGATAATAATTAAAGAGGCACACTATGTTCGCAGCCCCGCCGGCCGTTCAGGCACGCGTTTTCGCAAAAATCCCCGATAAGCTTTCTAAGGTCGGGCAGCGCTCGGCGTTTGCCGACGTACAGTTTCACGGCGCCGAAACACCGCACTTTATTGAGGGGCCTTCTTTCGACCGTCAAGGCAATTTGTTTGTGACTGACATACCCTTTGGTCGAGTTTTTAAAATTACGCCTGAGGGCGATATCAGTGTGGTCGTTGAGTACGACGGCGAGCCTAACGGGTTGAAGTTTCATCGCGATGGCCGCGCGTTTATTACGGATCATAAAAATGGCTTGATGGTCTTAGACGTCAATAGCGGCAAGATTGAGCCGTTTTTCGATCGGCCGTTGTTGACACGCTTTCGCGGTGTCAATGATTTGTTTTTTGGCGCTCAGGGCGATATTTACTTTACAGACCAGGGTCAAACCGGCTTGCATGATCCAAGTGGCCGCCTGTATCGTCTGCGCACCAATGGTCAGCTCGATTGCATTTTGGATAACATCCCGAGCCCAAACGGGCTGGTGTTAAATGGCGACGAAAACGTTGTCATGCTTGCGGTGACGCGTGCGAACTGCGTGTGGCGCGTCCCGTTGATGAAGGATGGCACCACCAGTAAGGTTGGGATGGCGATCCAGATGACCGGCGGTTTCGGCCCTGATGGCATGGCGATTGATGCTGAGAATAATCTTGCGGTGTGCCATGTAGGCTTGGGTGTCGTTTGGCTCTTTAGCGCCTTGGGTGAACCGATGCTGCGCATTAACTCGCCGACAGGTAAGCTGGTCACGAACTGCGCGTATGGTGGTAAAGATAACAAGCAGTTATTTATCACCGAATCAAAGACGGGTACGATCTTGGTGGCGGATATGCCAGTACAAGGTCGCACAATGTTTTCGCACACATGAGTAGGGCGCTCGTACAGCTTTTGACCTGTGCGACGCTGTTTTGGTCGTTCGACAGAGCGAACAGAGCGCTGTGTGCGGTTCAAGCACCATTTTTATAGAGATTATTGGTATGCAATTTAAAGAAGGCTTTGTGGATTCGTTGTATTACAACGTCTTGGATATGACCCCTGAGTGGGTCGAGCAACCTGAAACCATTGTTTTTCATCACGGCGTCGGCGCAAACACTGAAATTTGGGCCGAGTGGTTGCCGGTGCTTGGGTTGAATTATCGTATCGCGCGGTTTGATATGCGCGGCTTTGGCCAATCTACAGCTAAACCTGCTGGCGATCTTACGTTTGCTCAATTAATCAAAGACATTTCGCTGATCGCTGATACGGTGGGTGTTGAGCAGTTTCACTTGGTGGGTGAGTCAATCGGGGGCACTGCGGCGCTGGCTTACTCGTTGCAGCATCCTGAGCGGTTGCACTCGCTCACCCTCACCAACACTGCGTTTCGCGGTGGCGTGATTCAAAACGTTGTTGAGTGGGATACGCTGCTAAAAGAACAGGGTGCTGCAGCGTGGTCAAAACGCTTGATGCCGCGGCGGTTTCATGACGACGCTAAGATGTCACCCGCCAAGCGCGCCTGGTACGAGAAGCAACAAGGTGCTCATCCCATTGAATCTATTATCGTTGCGCGCGATATTTTGGTAGGTGCGGATCTTGGCCCTAAGTTGGGCGAAGTGACGATGCCCGTGTTATTGCTTCACGCCGACGGTAGTCCGTTTATTGCGGTCGATCAAATGGCTGAAATGCACAGCAAGTTACCAAATTCTGAGTTTCATGTGTTTAACCATGCACGCCATGGGTTGCCGTTTTCGCACGCTAAAGAGTGTGCGCAGGTGATGCTTGAGTTTCTTGAGCGCCGATCGGTCTAGCACCATTTATGTTTGGCGCCCTAGACGCAGTCGATGTTTAAGCATTTCAACCCCGGAGAGTATGTTGACTCAGTCAAAAGTAGGTAGCTGGTATTTTGGCTGGAACATCGTCGCAGGCGCCTCACTGCTCACGCTGTTGACAGTTGGTATGCGGATGGGGATTGGCCCATTTTTTTTACCGATC